>CAIJZG010000280.1 GCA_903825065.1 uncultured Bacteroidota bacterium | reverse complement strand
ATGATTGTCCTAATAGCCTTGGGAACAAACGCGCAAGACTTTAAAAAAGTTCAGACAAATCTGCTGCTTAATAAATTAGAAGACGCTAAAACTGAGATAGATAAAGTAGCGGCTGATCCAAAAGCTCAGGGGAAAGCTGAAACTTGGTATTATAAGTCTAAAGTTTATGCAGCTTTAACTAAAGATGCAGTTGCTAGTAAAAAGTATCCAACTTTAATAGCTGATGCTGATGCTGCAGTACAAAAATTAATATCATTGGATCCAACATATGTTCAGATTAAAGAAAAGGGACCAGATGCCATTTTCGATTTATATTCTTATGGCTTTAATAATGGAATCCGATCTTTTAATGGCAAAAATTGGGATTCAGCTTGTATATATTTTGGAATTGCTGTTACTTATAGTGATATCCTTTTCAAAAACAAACTGACTAAAGATCAAACAATGGCATTTGATACTACTTCCATATTATATGCAGGTTATTCTGGCCAAAATGCGAGTAAACCAGACTTCGCACTTAAATATTATACACGTTTAGCAGATGCTAAAGTGGCTACTGAAGGATATTTAGATGTTTATAAGTATCTGGTAATTACTTATATGAATGAGAAAAATGAAGCCGATTTCAGAAAATACTTAGCAGTAGCTAGAACGGTTTTCCCTAAGGAAACTTGGGATGATTATGAAATTGAATACATCGATAGAAACTTTTCACTAGCTGATAAAGTAGCTTATTTTGATAAAGCAGAAGCTGCTGGAACTTTAACTGAAATGCAATACTTACAGTTTGGAGAGATCTTTATTAATGTAAAACATGATACAAAAGATAAAGGAAAATACGATAGTACTCAATTAGATGGTTACGAGAAAAAAGGAGTGGAGGCTTACAAAAAAGGTTTTGCTAAAAACAATCAAAATCCAATTGCTTCTTATAATGTAGGAGTTATTTATTATAATAATTTTGGTCTTTTAGATGATAAAGTAGCAGCAAATATTAAGCAAGTACAATCAATCAATGGTTCAAAACCTGCTGAAAAAGATCCTAAAAAGAAAGCAGCGTTAGATGCTAAGTATAAAGGTTTAACAGATCCTTACTTTAAAGCGAATGCTGATTTAATGAAACCAATTAATGATAACCTTGATCAGGCAATTGAATGGTTAGAAAAAACTTATAACATTGAAAAAGCTAAATCATCCAGAACTTCAACTGATAAAAGTATTGGAAATAAGACGGTTGATTTTTTAGCGAATATGTTTCAATATAAGCGAGACAATGTTCGTGGAAAAGATCCCAAAGCATATGATGCTTTTGATATAAAATATAAATTGTATGATGGCGAACACGATAAGTTTTAAATAATCAAAAGTGAAAAATCAACAAGCAAAAGCCGTTTCCGAGAGGAGCGGCTTTGTGTTATATATTTCAGATGTTATTATACAAACGTGGGCATTTTTTTTATATCCTTTCTACATTTACTTAACATAATATTAATTATAGGTAATATTATGATCAGTTAGATCTGGGTTAAATATGTAAATTGTTCTAATTTCCCTTAAAAATTAAATATGCTCGAACGTCGTTCCTTTTTGAAACTAGGCTCCTTGGGATTATCAGCACTAACATTTTCTGGATTTAAATCTGAAACAGAAACAAGAAAACCAATTGTGATTTCTACCTGGAAAGAAGGAATTGCTGCGAATATGGCCGCCTGGAATATTTTAAGAGTTGGCGGTCGTGCCTTAGATGCCGTTGAGCAAGGTGTGATGGTTACAGAATCTTCTTTAAACTGCTGTGTGGGTCTCGGTGCCAATCCGGATCGCGATGGATATGTAACTCTCGATTCCTGTATCATGGATGAATTTGCTAACTGTGGCAGTGTAGCTTTTTTAGAAAGAATTAAACATCCTGTTTCTGTTGCTCGCCGGGTAATGGAAAAAACACCACATGTGATGCTGGTTGGATCCGGCGCACAACAATTTGCCTTATCACAAGGATTCGCATTAGAACCACAGAAATTGTCGGACGATGCACAAAAAGCATATGATAACTGGCTCCTTAAAAGCGAATACAAACCTGTTATTAATATTGAAAATTCTAATCCTTTAAAAAGAGAATCAGCATTTGCACCTCATAAATTAGAAAATGGCAACTGGAACCACGATACTATTGGAATGGTTGCTATGGATGCCAATGGGAATTTGAGTGGATCTTGTACAACAAGTGGTATGGGTTTTAAAATGCGCGGCAGACTAGGGGACTCCCCTATCATCGGCGCCGGATTGTTTGTCGACAATG
Organism: uncultured Bacteroidota bacterium; assembly: GCA_903825065.1. GTDB lineage: Bacteria > Bacteroidota > Bacteroidia > Chitinophagales > Chitinophagaceae > Sediminibacterium. The sequence goes on along the minus strand of CAIJZG010000280.1, from coordinate 1,233 downwards.
AAATTGGGGCTGCTACTGCTACTGGTCAGGGTGAAGATGTAATCAGAATTTGTGGTTCACATCTGGTTGTAGAATTAATGCGTCAGGGACTTTCACCTGAAAATGCCTGTAAAAATGCTGTTGAAAGAATCATCAAAATCAAAGGTGCAGCAGCAAAAGATATTCAGGTAGGATTTATTGCCATCAATAAAAAAGGCGAATACGGCGGCTATTGTATACAAAAAGGATTTGATTTTGCCGTTTGTTATGCAGATGACCAAAATTTTATGGTACCTGGAAAATATTTGATCTAATGAGGGCATTACTTGAAATCGCAGTATTTAATATAGAATCTGCACTTTTTGCTGCTGCTTCTGGTGCAGACCGTTTAGAATTATGCGAAAACCCTTTCGATGGAGGAACTACCCCATCTTATGGGTTTCTAAAAAATGTTTCTGAACATATTTCAATTCCTGTATTCCCTATCATCCGTCCAAGAGGCGGCGATTTTTTATATTCAAATGCTGAATACAAACAGATCTGTTACGATATAGAACTTTGCAAAGACCTTGGATTTAAAGGAGTAGTAAGCGGTATATTATTGGAAGATGGATCAATAGATCATAAAAGAACTGCACAACTGGTAGCTCTTTCAGGTAATATGCAATTCACTTTCCATCGTGCTTTTGACAGAGCTATGAATCCTCTACAAGCATTGGAAACCATCATCAATACCGGAGCAAAAAGAATTCTTACAAGTGGTCAGGTTCCTAATGCTTTTGATGGGAAAGAATTGATTCAACAATTGGTACAACAATCAGGAAGTAGAATTATTATCATGCCTGGCAGTGGCGTAAGATCCAATAATATTAAAGCATTGCAAGCATTTACGGGTGCTCATGAATTTCATAGTTCTGCAAGATTAACAGTAAATTCTTCCATGCAATATCATCCTAATTCTATGAATGAAACTATTGTAAATACACTTGTTGATGTAACAGAAATTAAGGAAATGAAGGAACTATTAACATAAAGAAAGCCGCAAGATGATTGAATCATTTGCGGCTTCTATTTTAATTTCAAGTAAGGCTAGTAAAGTATTCTTACTTTAATTGTTTCTTTCACTTCTTTCAATAACTCAACTGCTTTTCTGGAAAGCTTTTTATCAACATCTAGCACCACATACCCTATTTCATCATTTGTCTTTAAATATTGACCAACGATATTAATTCCATGTTTAGATAATTCTGTATT
>CAIJZG010000279.1 GCA_903825065.1 uncultured Bacteroidota bacterium | reverse complement strand
GAACAAGTGTGAAATAATAACAATAAATAACAGTACGAATCTATAACCAAAAAAATGATCTTCAAAATGACTACATAATATGAGATCAAACAGTATAAGATCTCACACTTTATGCAGCTTCTTATCTGATTTGAGATCTAGGTACTAAATCTATTGTTTATATTACTATTCGTAAATTAACACGCATAGCTAATTAACAACCTTTGAAAAAGACTTATGCTATACTGTTAAAAAGGTATATAAAATCGACTTGGACACCTCTTGTCGTAAAAGAATATACTTTTTATGGAATATTGTGAAAAAACCTTGTCATAACAATCAATACTTTTTTCAATTATTATTTAAATAAATTTACATGCGAATACATTTCGAGTTTAAATTATTTTAAGAGGAAGTGTCATCATGCTATTATTAGTTTCTAGAATGAAAATAAAAATCAAATCAATTCAAAATTGACACGACTACGTCGCCATGCTCAACAACTTTACACTAAATTTTAATTTAGAATTTTGTGACATTCAAAAGTCTTTTTTGTGTCGCAAGCTTACAATACCAACATATTTGTATTTATCCTATTTCAGAAGTTTGAGAATTATTTTAATAATCATATAAATACTTGATAATGAATTAACTAATTTATTATCAAATACTTATAAATAACATTATATGAATCTGCCTAATTTGTTATACTAATTGATTTTTTTTTGAATATAAATACTAAGGGAGACCAATAATTTAGTATCCTAATCCGACTTAGTCAATGATATATTTATACTCAATTTCTGCAATTGTGATAATTTACTTTACAGTTTTATTCTATCTAATAAAAAAAGCGGAACAAATAGATTAGTTGTTCTGTAAGCCTCCCACCGATACCATATTGTAAAGTTGGATAGTTAGTTTGAGTTTTGCAAAAAGAAAAATTATGCAAAACAGAAAAGAACTACATGATCAGATGAAGGTAATGATTGCTGATTGGCAGTCAAGTGGATTAAAGCTGCATGATTACTGCAAGGTAAATAATATAGCTACACATGTTTTTCGGTATTGGCATCGCGTTCTTAAAGTTAATAAAACTGATGCCGGATCTTTTCTGCCGGTGAAGGTTGTATCGGCTGTTAGCAAAGAGCAGATAACCATCATAGGTGTAAGTGGTATTAAAGTTCAGATTCCACTAACGGAAAAATCAATTGGTTTTGTAAAGCAGTTATTACTAGCCTGAACATGCTTCACCTAAATAGTTCCACTGCTTACTATTGGTATAACGGTGCTGCTGACATGAGGAAGAGCTTTGATGCACTCTGTGGCTTGGTAAACCAACATTGCCAAGCTAATATTTTACAGGGTGGCGTGTATATTTTTGTAAACAAAAAACGCAATCAAATAAAACTACTTACCTGGGAGGGCGATGGCCTAGCCATTTATTATAAACGATTAGAAAAAGGCGTATATGAACTTCCCTCCATTGCAGCGGGTAGTAATTACGCAACCATTGATACTGTTCAATTGCAGTTGATTTTACAAGGCATTGTACTTAACTCTGTTCGCAAAAAGAAACGGTTTGCTTATGCACCAGATAAATAGCTTGGTTTATGCACAGTGATTTTTTGAAACCAAAAAAAGAGGCGGGTTTACGCACTATTATTCGATGCTTTTTGTGGGTAAATAAAGGTTCATTTTTATTTGCTAAAACCCAATTACAAAGCGAGTTTTACACCATCATAAGATGGAGCAAAACAACGACGATATTGATTACAAAAAGGCGTATGAATATCAAGGTTCAGTTGTTAAGCAGTTTGAGGAATCTTTAGAAAAATCAAATTCAAAAATAGAGTCGCTTGAGTTTGAATTAAAGCAATTAAGGAAACTGATTTTTTTAGGCAAACATGAGCGTTTTGTTTCTTCTAAAACACAGGAGGATGCCCCCACTTTATTTGATGTTCCTGTAATTGAAGAACTAAGCCCGGCACAGGTTAAAACAATTACCTACGAAAAATCAATAACCAAGAAGCAGGCCAATAAACACCTAGGGCGAAATAGTTTTCCAGATGGCTTGCGAAGAGAAGAATTTATCATCAATCCAACTGAGGTGAATCTATCCTTTGCTAAAAAGATAGGTGAAGATGTCACAGAGATTTTATCCTATACTCCAGCCGAATTGTTTGTAAAAAAAATAATTCGTCCAAAATACCAAGAACTAAGCACTGGCGTAATCTATCAGCAAAAAGCACCTGCAAGGGGTTTTGAAAGAAGCAAAGTAGATGTAACCATACCAGCACAATTATTGGTTAGTAAATATGTGGACCATCTACCCATCGATCGTCAAATTAAAATGTTTAGCCGCTTGGGGTTAACCCTTAGTGATAGCAGTATTAATAACTGGATGAATGCAGCAGGTTACTTTCTTACACCTTTGTATGACAAGCATAAAGAACTGGTACTTAATGCAACCTATCTACACGCAGATGAGACTACCATTAGGGTAATGGATACGGATAAGAAAGGCACTACTCATCAAGGATATTATTGGGTATATCAAAGCCATGTCAACAAATTAGTCTTATTTGAATACCAAAAAGGTAGAGGACGTGAAGGCCCCCGTGAAATGCTTAAATATTTTAAAGGCTATTTGCAAACCGATGGATACCAGGTATATGAAGAATTTGGTAAGCAAGAAGGTATTGTGCTCATACACTGTATGGCGCATGCACGCCGTAAATTTATGGAGGCATTGGCAAATGATAAAGTCCGATCTGAATACGTTTTAGCCGAAATGCAAAAGCTGTATGCCATTGAACGGCATATACAGGATCATGCATTAAGTACAGAGGATACACTAAACTATCGCATAGCAAATGCGAAGCAAATATTACTTTCTTTAAAACAGTGGATGCTTAATGCCTATCAAGAAGTATTACCTGCTAGTATAATAGGCAAAGCCTTGCATTACAGTTTGCAAAGATGGGATCGACTCAGTTTATATGCAGAAACAGCCATACTGCATATAGATAATAATCCGGTCGAAAACAGTATTAGACCAGTTGCACTAGGAAGAAAAAATTATTTATTTGCTGGAAGTCATAAAGCAGCCCAACGTGCAGCCATGTTCTATAGCTTACTTGCCACTTGCAAAAATCATTTGATTAATCCCTATGATTGGTTAACAGATGTGTTGAATAGAATTAATGATCATCCCATTAATAAGATTGAAGAACTACTACCTCAAAACTGGAAGCCCACTCAAATTATTTAAATAATTAAATGGAATCGGTGTCCAGAATTATTATTTTGCTAAGTTATAATGGTATTGCTGGGGTGCTTACTGATGGCCAGCGGTGGTTTATGAAGAATCGGATTAAAACGGAGTGTAAAGAGAATGTGCCAATATTCCCAATTGTAGAAGAAATAATAGAAAGATATAAGAATCACCCCTACTGTGTTCGAAATAATAAAGTTTTCCCAATCAATAGCAACCAGAAATTCAATGCCTATTTAAAGGAAATTGCTGCTATTTGTCAAATTAATAAAAACCTCACGACACACACAGCCAGGCGTAAGCACCCCAGCAATACCATTATAACTTAGCAAAATAATAATTCTGGACACCGATTCCATTTAATTATTTAAATAATTTGAGTGGGCTTCCAGTTTT
>CAIJZG010000278.1 GCA_903825065.1 uncultured Bacteroidota bacterium | reverse complement strand
GCTGTAATTCCCTTAATCAGTTTTTCTAAATTCTCAGGGCTAAAAAACGTAGGAGTTCCTCCACCCAAGTGAATTTCTTTAATCACTGGTGTAGACTTTAATAAGTTTCTATACATTTTCCATTCTTTCAGAACAGTAGCTATATAAGGGTCTTCTACAGCATGATTAACGGTAATTCTTTTATTACAAGCACAAAAAGTGCACATATTCTCGCAAAATGGAAGGTGTATATAAATACAGATCTCACCATTCTCCGCTTCATAAGTATCTACAACCGATTGCTTCCATTTAGCCTCATCCAAAGTATTAAAATCCCAATAAGGAACTGTTGGGTAACTAGTATATCGTGGTGTTGGTAAATCGTATTTATGTAAAAGTTCTAATATTGAATTATCCATAATAAAATAATTATGTAGATGTATTAATTTTTTCTAAGGTTTTTATAAATTTTAATAGCTAATAGTAATAGTGCAATAAAAAGTAGAATACCGATAATGCCCCAAACAAAACTGATGCTTTCTTTAACTGTAGCTAGCATCACAATTGCAATCAATAATATAGTAGCCACCTCATTCCATATTCTTAATTGCTGTGAGCTATATTTGAAAACACCTTTCATTTGTTGCTTAAATACAACATGCAGCGTATAATGATAGATATATAATAGAACAACAAAAGCTAATTTAATCTCAAGCCATTTTCCTGCAGAGTCTCCCAATAATTTTTGCCAATTACCATTAAACATAACAGTTAATCCAAAAATCAGAGTAAGAATAGCTGAGGGCCAAGTAATTCCATACCAAAGCCTTTTCATCATGATTCGGAACTGCTCTTGTAAAGCAATTTTTACATCTAATGGTTTATCATTTGCCTCTGTATTATATATAAATAACCGGGGGAAATAAAATAGACCTGCAAACCAGGTAACAACAAAAATAATATGGAGCGCTTTTATATAAGTATACATAATTACTGTTCTAAAATCATTTGTCTGTTTGTTTCACCATACTCATTGATCCAGTCTCCAAGTGCTTCAACCCACATTGGATGTGTATTTAAACAAGGGATCATTGTAAACTCTTCACCACCTGCTTCTAAAAAAGATTCCTTTCCTCTTTCGGCAATTTCCTCTAAGGTTTCCAAACAGTCGCTCACAAAAGCAGGGCATATTACTAATAATTTTTTAATACCTTCTTTTGGCATTGCTTCAAGGCGAATGTCTGTAAACGGCTGTAACCAGCCTTTTCCCAAACGAGACTGAAACGCAATACTATATTTTAATGCAGGTAGCCTTAAAGTTGCCGCAATTAGCTTGGTTGTTTCAAAACATTGGTGTCTATAACAAAAGTCATGTGCTTCAGAAGGAACTCTACAACAATTTTCAATTTGCAAACAATGTTTGCCAGTGATATCGCTTTTTTTAATGTGTCTTTCAGGAATACCATGATAACTAAACAGAATGTGATCGTAGTCCTTTTCAAGATACTTTTTCATATTATCAGCCATTGCTTGTATATAATGAAATTCATTATAAAAGGGCTTAATGAAATTAAGTTTAAAAGGATATTTCTTTTTTGCAAAAGCAGCTTTTGCATGCTCAACGGCAGTTTCATAAGAAGACATGGCATAATGCGGATACAACGGAATTGCAATAACTTCTTCAATTTCTGAATCTCTTTCCAAAATTTTATCAAAAGCTTGCTCCGGACTAGGATTGCCATAGCGCATCGCAATTTCCACGGGAGCGGAAATTTTTTCTTGTAAAGAGGCTTGTAATTGTTTTGTTAAAACTACTAATGGAGATCCCTGTTCCGTCCAAATAGTTTTGTAAGCTTCTGCAGATTTTGGAGAACGAAAAGGAACAATTATGCCTTGAACAAGCAGCTTTCTGAACAAATAAGGATAGTCAATTACTCTACCATCCATTAAAAATTCATTTAAATATTTCTTAACATCTTTAACTTCAGTTGAATCAGGGGATCCAAGATTCATCAATAAAACAGCTTTTTTTGCAGACATTCTTTCTTGGTTAAATTCAAATATAGTTAGGTATTTAGTCGTAAACTTATTTTTGAGTCATGGCATTGTCAGAATTTTAAATTGAATAGTTAAAGATGCCTTAGCGTAAAAAATACTTGAATAAATATGATGGTAATCAAGTGTTAACATGATATAAATCATATCACGAAATGACAGTAATATGACATCCAGCTTTCTCTATAACAATTGCTACGACTAATTTTGAAGCTGAACATTATTTAGATCAAGTGCAATACAGACAAATAGAAATAGTAAACTTTTTTGTTGTTGGAGTCAACTATAAAAAAACAGATGCAACTCGCAGAAGTTTATTTGCAGTTGGTGAAGAACAGTATTCAAATATTTTATCTGACGCAGAGAAAATTGGATTAACCGATTTATTTGTTTTATCTACTTGCAATAGAACAGAAATTTATGGCTTTGCTGAAAATGCCTCTTTATTAACTAATTTAATCTGCGAACATACTGAGGGTGGAGCTGAACTTTTTAATGAAATTGCATATATTAAAAAAGGGGAAGAAGCGATGCAACATCTGTTTCAAGTTGGAGCTGGACTTGACTCACAAATATTAGGTGATTATGAAATAGTGGGACAGATTAAAAAAGCAATAAAATTTTCGAAGGAACATCATTGCATGGGTGGGTATATGGAAAGATTAGTGAACGCAGTTCTCCAAGCTTCAAAAGAAATTAAAACAACCACATTATTAAGTGGGGGAACGGTGTCGGTTTCCTTTGCAGCCGTTCAATATATTCGTGATCAATTTCCAATAATCGCAGGAAAGAAAATTGCATTATTGGGCATAGGTAAAATCGGAAAGAATACTTGCAAAAATTTGGTTGACTATCTGGATACCAAAAATATAGTATTGGTTAATAGAACAATTTCAAAAGCAGCTGAGTTGGCCTTAGAAATGGGAATTCGATTTGCACCCATTGAAGTAATGGATGAAGTAGTTGCTTCTTCTGATATCATAATAGTAGCCACCAATTCTCAAAAACCAGTTATTACTAAAGACCAATTAGCTGGAGGTAATCAAAAACTCATTCTTGATTTATCGATCCCTTATAATGTGGAAGTTTCCGCTGGGGAATTAAGTAATATCCAATTGGTGAACGTTGATGAACTTTCAAAAATTAAGGATAATACTCTTCAGAAAAGACAAGAAGAAGTACCAAAAGCCTTGGAAATTATTGAAAAATATAGTAATGAGTTTATTGAATGGCATAAGATGCGCAGAAATGTGCCAGTATTGAAAGCCATTAAAACAAAGTTGGAGCAATTGCATCAATGTGATATTTTTATCAACTATTCAGCGAAATTTAGTAGTGCTCCAGTTCATAAGAACGACGAAAAGATTCAGAAATTGGTTAATGGCATGGCGGTAAAAATGAAAGAGCAAAATCAACAAGGTTGCTACTATTTAGAAGCTTTAAATGAGTTTATCGCTACAGCATAAAAATTACGATGCAAAAAATTATTAGAATTGGAACCAGAGAAAGTCAGTTAGCTGTCTGGCAGGCAAATGAAGTAAAAAGGCTTTTGGAATTAGAAGGATACGATGCCGAACTGGTTTATATTAAAAGTGAGGGTGATATTGATTTGCAGACCCCTTTATACGAAATGGGGGTTCAAGGAGTTTTTACAAGAAGCTTAGATCTTGCTCTTTTAAACAACCGAATTGATATTGCTGTTCATTCAATGAAAGATGTTCCAACAGTTTTGCCAGTTGGAATAATACAAGCTGCCGTTTTGGCTAGGGCATCTCAGAAAGACTTATTTGTTTATAAATCGGATACGGTTTTTTTAAATGATTTTGAGTCTTCAGTTGTAATAGCAACAAGTAGTATTCGCAGAAAATCACAATGGCTAAATCGTTATCCCAATCATATTATTGAAAATATTCGAGGGAACGTTAATACTCGTTTACAAAAATTGAAGGAACAAAATTGGGAAGGAGCCATATTTGCTGCTGCTGGTTTAGAGCGCATTGGTGTTCGTCCTGAGAACTCTATAGATCTTAACTGGATGTTACCAGCTCCTGCACAAGGTGCCATCATGATAGTTTCGCGAGATAATGACAACTTTGTTTTAGACGCAACTGCAACAATTAACAACCCAACAACAGCAAGCTGCACGAAAATTGAAAGAGATTTCTTACGAACATTGCTTGGTGGGTGTTCTACACCAATCAGTGCATTTGCAGAAATCAAAAATGAACATGTTTTCTTTAAAGGAAATATTCTATCATTAGATGGAAAAGAAAAGGCAGAAGTAGAAATGATAGAACCAATTGAATCCTCGATTCACGATTTAGGGATAAAAGCAGCTCAGAAGTTATTAGAAAATGGCGGTCTAGCAATTGCCGAAAAAATTAGGAATACTGCAAAATAGAATTCAAATATTATCTACACGCCCCATCGATCCTTCGCAAATAAAAATTGCGAAGGATCTTGGTATAGATATAGATTGTGTTTCTTTTATTGAAACCACCCCAATCAATGATAAAGAGGTTAGCAAAAAGATAAAAGAATTACTTCTAACCGAGTCGATTGTTGTATTTACCAGTATGAATGCAGTTGATGCGGTAGCCTCTCATATAACTAAATCTAAGCCCGATTGGAAAGTATATTGCATTGGCATTACTACTAATAAATTGGTGAAACATTATTTCGGTGAAGGTGTAGTAATTGGAACTGCCACTAATGCTGCAGAATTAGCTGGTTTGATTGTGGAAGATAGAATGACGAACAAACTATGTTTTTTCTGTGGCGATCAACGAAGAGAAGAATTACCGAATATCCTCCGTAATAATGGCATCAGAGTAAACGAAGTAGAAGTTTACCAAACAAAAGAAGTGCGTCATACTCTTGATAAAGCCTATCATGGGATACTTTTTTTCAGTCCAAGCGCAGTTTCCAGTTTTTTTAAATCAAACCAATTGGTTGCATCAACTGTTCTGTTTTCAATTGGAACCACAACTGCTGCAGAATTGGCATCCCAATCATTAAACAAAATTGTTGTATCTGAATTACCGGGTAAAGACAAGCTCGTTAAAAAAATGATCGACTATTTTTTAGATACTAATTAAAATAATAATCCAAGATTTCTATATGACCTTATTAAAAAATGATCTGCTACTAAGAGCTTTACGCAACGAGAAAGTTGAACGCCCTCCCGTTTGGATGATGCGTCAGGCTGGACGATATTTACCTGATTATATTAAACTTCGTGAAAAATATGATTTCTTCACACGTGTTCAGACACCTGCTCTTGCCACAGAAATCACATTACAACCCGTTGATCAAATTGGAGTAGATGCAGCAATTATATTCTCTGACATACTTGTGATTCCTCAGGCAATGGGCTTAACAGTGTTATTAGAAGAAAATAAAGGACCAGTTTTACCCAAAACAATTATCTCCAAAGCCGATGTAGATGCCTTAATTACAGAAGGAGTAGAAGAAAGTCTCTCTTATGTAATGCAAGCGCTTAGTCTTACAAAAAGTGCTTTAAATGGTCGTGTACCTTTAATTGGTTTTGCTGGTGCCCCTTGGACCATCTTTTGTTATATGATTGAAGGAAAGGGTTCGAAAACCTGGGAAAAAGCAAAACAATTTGCTTATACCCAACCTTCACTCACACACGAACTATTACAAAAAATTACCACTATTACTATTGCTTACTTAAAAGCGCAAGTAAAGGCTGGAGCAGATACTTTACAAGTATTTGATAGTTGGTCTGGAGCATTGAGTCCGGCAGATTTCAAAGTACTTGCTCAACCTTATTTACTTCAAATTGCTGATGCTTTGAAAGAAGATGCTCCAGTGATTCTTTTTCCAAAAGGAAGTTGGTATGCACTAAAAGATCTAAGTAATAGTAGTGCATCTGGTTTAGGAATTGATTGGTGTGTAAGCCCTGAAATGGCCCGCGAATTAACCGGTAACAAAATAACATTACAAGGTAATTTTGATCCAGCTAAATTGCTGGCACCTATTCCTGAAATTAAAAAGTCAGTTATCGAAATGATCAATAGTTTCGGTGCACAAAAATATATTGCAAATCTAGGACATGGCATCACTCCGAATATTCCGGTAGACCATGCTAGAGCATTTGTAGACGCTGTAAAAGAATACAATATTTAATTAAAAAATATGTACTTACAAAGAAGAAACCGAATTCTACGCCAAAGCCCTGCTATCAGAGCAATGGTGCGCGAAACAATATTAACTCCCAATGATTTTATTGTTCCGTTATTTATAGTGGAAGGAGAAAATATCGTTTCTGAAATCAGCTCCATGCCTGGTTATTTTCGTCGCTCAATAGATCAAACCGTCAAAGAGGTTCGTGAATTGTGGGCAATGGGTTTAAAGTCGGTTTTACTCTTTATTAAGTGCGAAGATAATTTGAAAGATAACAAAGGAACAGAAGCCCTTAATCCAAATGGATTAATGCAACGCAGTATTCGCGCAATTAAAGAGGCAGTTCCTGAAATGTGCATCATGACTGATGTGGCACTTGATCCGTTTTCTAATTTTGGTCATGACGGCATTGTAGAAAATAATGAAATTGTAAACGATGCAACAGTAGAAGTATTAGCAAGTATGAGTGTAAGTCATGCTTCAGCTGGAGCAGACTTTGTGGCACCAAGTGATATGATGGATGGTCGCATCGGAGCAATTCGTCGAGCACTAGAAGAAAATAATTTCAACAAAACGGGGATTATGAGTTACAGCGCCAAATATGCGTCTTGTTTTTATGGCCCTTTTAGAAATGCATTAGATAGCGCACCTGGTTTTGGCGATAAGAAAACTTATCAGATGGATTATAGTAATCGAATTGAAGCAGTTAGGGAAACATTGATGGATATCGAAGAAGGTGCAGATATTGTGATGATTAAACCCGCTCTTTCTTATTTAGACATTATTCGCGAAATTAAAAATGCAGTGGAAGTACCAGTAAGTGCTTACAATATAAGCGGCGAATACGCAATGATTAAAGCAGCAGCAAAAATGGGTTGGATTGAAGAAGACAAAGCAATATTAGAAACACTAGGTTCCATTAAAAGAGCTGGTGCTGATTTGATTGCTACTTATTTTGCAAAAGACGCAGTAAGATTACTTGGATAATTTTTGAATGATCATGAAGATGAATAGAACTACAAGTGCCTCTCTTTTCGAAAGAGCACAAAAAACAATACCTGGTGGTGTTAACTCACCAGTTAGGGCTTTTAAAAGTGTTGGAGGCCATCCAGTATTTATTAAAAAAGCGAAGGGTGCCTATTTATATGATGTTGATGGTAACCAATACATCGATTTTATCGCATCCTGGGGGCCAATGATTTTAGGTCACGCTTATGCCCCTGTGGTAGAAGCTATTCAAGACTATGCCCCATATTCAACTTCATATGGAGCTCCTACAGAATTAGAAATTGAAATGGCTGAGTTGATATGTGGTATGACTCCTGGAATTGATTTAATTAGAATGGTAAGCAGTGGTACCGAGGCTTGTATGAGTGCTATCAGATTAGCAAGAGGGTACACAGGCAGGAACAAGATTATCAAATTTGAAGGCCATTATCACGGACATGCGGATTCGTTTCTTGTAAAAGCAGGAAGCGGCTTGGCTACTTTTAATATTCAAACTGTTCCTGGAGTTACAGTGGGAGTTGCAAACGATACTTTAGTTGCTCCTTATAATGATTTGGATGCAGTTAAGAAATTAATAGCAGAAAATAAAAGCGAAATTGCTGCTATAATAGTTGAACCTGTAGCTGGAAATATGGGATGTGTTTTACCGGCTACTGGGTTTCTGGAAGGACTAAGAAAAATCTGTGATGATGAATCGATCGTTTTTATTTTCGATGAAGTAATGACTGGTTTTCGATTGTCTGCTGGAGGTGCTCAAGAAAAATTAGGCATACAAGCAGACTTAGTTACTTATGGAAAAGTAATTGGTGCAGGAATGCCTGTTGGAGCTTTCGGTGGCAAGCAAGAAATTATGGAACATATTGCACCTCTAGGAAATGTATATCAGGCCGGTACTTTAAGCGGTAATCCCATCGCCATGATTGCTGGATATACTTTATTAAAAGTACTGAAGAGCAATCCGAATATATATGAAGAGTTGAATCAAAAAACTGCTTATTTACATCAAGGACTTGAAAAAGTATTGTCAAACTGGGGACAGCCCTTTGTAATTAATCGTTTTGGATCAATGATTAGTATACACTTTAGCGATCATCCCGTAACTGACTTTGCTACAGCAGCATCAGCCAATAACGATTTGTTCAAAAAGTTTTTTCATGCCATGTTAGATCAAGGTATTTATCTCCCCCCTTCAGCTTTCGAAAGCTGGTTTTTGAATAATGCATTAACATATGCAGATTTGGATAAGACCATTGAAGCTACCCACTTAGCTTTATGTTCTTTCTAATAAAAAAAATTCTCCCGATTACTCGAGAGGATTTTTTTATTCCATTACTTTTTTCCAAAGTTCAGGTATGCGTTTTATCCATACTAATTCCCTTCGTTTTAATGATGCATCTTCAGTAGGAGTTCCCCAATAAGTTTTTCCTCCTTTAATAGAAGAGGGAACACCGCTTTGAGCCAAAACAACTGCGTTCGCACCGATTGTTAGCGTTTTGCTTACACCTACTTGTCCCCATAATGTTACGCCATCTTCAATTATTACTCCTCCAGCAATACCAACTTGTGCAGCTATCAAACAATTTTTTCCAATGGTAGTATCATGACCGATATGCACCATATTATCCATTTTAGTTCCAAAACCAATTCTTGTTTCAGCAGTTACTCCACGATCGATGGTACATCCAGCACCAATTTCTACATGGTCTTCGATTACTACATTACCACAACTTTGCATTCGCTTAAACCAACTCTCTCGATTCTTTTTTGTGTTATAATAAAATGCGTGACTTCCAATAACAGTGCCTGCTTGAATAATTACATTATCACCTATAATTGTTCCATCCAACAAACTTACATTCGGATAAATCACAGAATTTTTTCCAATCACTACCTGATTTCCAACAAATACATTTGGCATTATAACAGATCCTTCACCAATCACTAAATTATCGCTAATTGATTTTTCTGCAGCAACAAAAGGTTTAAAGTACTTTACAATTTTTAGATACGATTCAAATGGTTCTGCAACAATAAAAATTGTTTTACCTGCTGGAACAGAAACTTCTTTTGTATTAATAATGATGAAACTTGCTTCGCTGTTTAAACATGTATCGTAATACTTTGGATGATCAACAAAAACAAGATCCCCCTTCATTACTTTATGTATTTCATTGATGCCACTTATCTGTAAACTGCGATTACCCGAAATTTCGGCGCCGATTAAATCAGCCATCCATTCAACAGAAACAGGAGCAGGAAACTTCATAACTGTGTTTTTTGTGAAAATCAAAGGTAATGTCTACTGCAAAGCAGAAATTTTTTTTAATAAAAAATGAGTCTTTTTACCAAAATTTTTAAGGTTGCTTTTAAAAACCAAATTCTATTTTTTTAGCTTGTTGCATTTTTTAATATTCAGTTGAAATCCTTTATTTGCAGATGTTTCAGTCAATTTTATTTTTAAACTTTCATTATTTATTTAGGAAAAACATGATAATTAATTTGAAAAACATTGTCAAAAAAAGCTATGAAATTCACAACCTGCTTGAAAATGTTAATAAAATTGTTTAAAAATATTTTTGCATTAGATAAAAGGTTTTTTAATATTGTGTAAGGAAAGTTGATTTCCTGGTACTTACTAACCCATCCATATACAAAGTCTCGCTTCTGCGGGACTTTTGTTTTTTATGAATTACTACTTCCAATTATACAAACCTTATCAAGTACTTTCTCAATTTTCACGGGAAGAAGGCAAACAAACTTTGGCTGATTTTTTTGAAGTTCCAAAAGATGTATATCCTGTTGGAAGATTGGATTTCGATAGTGAAGGATTGCTTTTACTTACAAATGATACACAATTAAATCATCGATTACTACATCCAAAATTTTTACATCAAAGAAGTTATTGGGTTCAAGTTGATGGAGCCATCAATGAAAAAGCAATTACAGAATTATCAAATGGTGTTGATATTAACCTTGATGGAAAAATATACCGCACAAAAAAAGCTGTTGCAAAAATTTTTGATGAAGATCCTATCGTTCCAGAACGTAACCCTCCAATAAGATTTAGAAAAGAAATTCCTGCACCATGGATCGAATTAATTTTATCTGAAGGAAAAAATCGACAAGTAAGAAAGATGACCGCTAAAGTTGGATTTCCTACATTACGATTAATAAGAAATAGCATTGAAGATATTCGTCTTAATAATATGCAACCAGGAGAAATGATTGCGTTATCAGAAATAGAGATTTACCAAAAACTCTTTCATAAAAAACAAAACTAGGGAACGATTATTTGGCGAAACCTTGTCAACCTGCTCAACAAGCGTTAATTTTGCTCGCTCTAAGCAATTACTATTATGAGTTTATCCCACTTGTCTGAACAAGAAATCATTCGTCGAGAAAAGTTGACGAAAATGCAAGAAGCAGGAATCGATCCTTTTCCAGCACCGCTGTATCCTGTTTCTCACTTCTCAACAGATATCAAAGAAAATTATACAGTAGAGACCAAAGAGCAATTTGCACAGGTTTGTGTAGCTGGCCGTATAATGAGTATCAACGATAAAGGAAAAGTCCTTTTCATAAAAATTCAGGACAGTAAAGGTATTATTCAGTTATATGTGAAGAGAGACGATGTTTGTCCGGAAGAAGACAAGACTTTGTGGGATGTGGTGATTAAAACAGGTCTTGACCTTGGAGATATTATTGGTGTTACTGGATTCGGATTCATCACCAAAACTGGTGAAACCTCCATTCATGCTCAAACTTTGACCCTTCTTACTAAATCTTTGAAGCCGCTACCCGTGGTAAAACGAGATGAGGAAGGAAATGTATTCGACGCAGTAACAGATCCCGAATTCCGCTACCGCCAACGCTATGCAGACCTAATCATTAATCCTGAGGTTAAAGATACTTTCGTTAAAAGGACAAAACTGGTGAATACCATCCGTGAATTCTTAAATGCTCATGGAGCTTTGGAAGTTGATACACCAGTATTACAAAGCATTCCAGGTGGTGCTGCTGCCCGTCCTTTTATTTCACACCACAATGCACTGGATATTCCATTATATCTCCGCATTGCGAATGAATTATACCTAAAACGATTAATCGTAGGTGGTTTTGATTGGGTATATGAGTTTAGCAGAAACTTCCGTAATGAAGGAATGGACCGAACACACAATCCAGAATTTACTGTGCTTGAATGGTATACTGCTTATAAAGACTATTTCTGGATGATGGAAACAACAGAGCAGTTGTTTGAAAAAATTGCTTTGAGTTTGCATGGAACAACAGATGTGGTTTTGGGTGATAAGATTATCAATTTTAAAGCGCCTTATAGACGTATTAGTATTTTGGATGCCATCAAAGAAAATACAGGTATAGATGTGAGTGGGATGGATGAGACTGGCTTAAGAGATGTATGTAATCAATTAAATATCTCTGTTCCTAATAATATTGGTAAGGGAAAATTGATCGATGAATTATTCGGAGAAACTAGTGAACATACTTATATACAACCTACATTCATTATCGACTACCCAGTGGAGATGAGCCCACTTACCAAAAAACACAGAAGCAAACCAGGATTAGTAGAACGTTTTGAATTGATGGTGAACGGAAAAGAAATTGCAAATGCTTACACTGAATTAAATGATCCTATTGATCAACGCGAACGTTTTGAAGAACAGGCAAAACTGATGGAAAGAGGTGATGATGAAGCTATGTTTATCGATTACGATTTTTTAAGAGCTCTGGAATACGGTATGCCGCCAACTTCAGGAATAGGTATTGGCATAGATCGTCTATGCATGATGATGACCAATCAGGTATCTATTCAAGATGTGTTATTGTTCCCGCAAATGCGTCCTGAGAACAATGGTTCTGATACAAATACCGCTCATCAAGTCTAACTCATTTTAATCTACTTTTCTATTGACATCGTTATTTTTTAGTAATACTTTTGAAGAACCCACATTATATTTTTAATGTGGGTTTTCTTTTTAATAAAAACGAAAACTATGCTCAAAATTTCATCAGTTCTTTTATGCCTATTTACTTTGATGAGTTCAGTAAATAGTCAGTCAACCAAACCTAATAGCTCCTCGCCGCAGTTAGTTACACAAGTTGAGGGAATTAAAGAATACAAACTAGATAATGGTTTACGTATTCTTTTGTTAGCTGATAATTCTCAAAACAATGTTGTAGTAAATATCGTTTACCTAGTAGGTTCTCGCCATGAAGGATACGGAGAAAGCGGGATGGCACATTTGCTCGAACACATGATGTTCAAAACATCCAAAAGATATAAAGACATCAAGAAAACAATTGCCGACAAAGGTGCTTCTGCCAATGGTACTACTTGGTATGATCGAACTAATTATTACGAAGTCTTACCAGCAAGCGATGATAATTTAAAGTGGGCTTTGGATATGGAATCTGATCGAATGGTGAATAGTCAGATCCTAAAAGAAG
>CAIJZG010000277.1 GCA_903825065.1 uncultured Bacteroidota bacterium | reverse complement strand
TGATAATCACCTAATGATGATTTAAATTCTTCTTTTGCTTTTGTAATTAGAGCTGGATCTAAAAATAGATCAATGGCAGTATATGCCAAAGTTTTTGAAGCCAACACAGTAGCTCTTATAGCCATATCCTTACCACCACATGCAGCAGCTTGCCAGCTATGAGCAGGAGTGCCAGGTATCCAAGTAGCAGTGGTAAGTCCAACTGTAGGCACCACATAGCTAACATCACCCACATCAGTTGATCCCTGATTTTTTTCTGATTCAAGTGGCTTAATAAATGAGGCAGAATCAAGTGAAGGAATTTTTCCTGTGAAAGTAGATTGTAATTGTTTTCCAAATGTCAATTCTTCAGCAGTATAAGTAAGCCCACCTACTTTTTCTAAATTTGCTTGCATAGCTTGCGCAAGTGTTTTATTGATCAACAGATCATGTGTTCCATCAATTACTTCATAATCCATTTTTGTTTCTGTTCCTAAAGCTGCACCTTCTGCTGCTTTAACAACACGATCAAAAATACTTTCAACTAAAGCCCTTTCAGGATTTCTCACATAATAAAATACTTCCGCAAAATCAGGAACTACATTCGGAGCTTTACCTCCATTGGTAATTACATAATGTATTCTTGTTTCTTGTGGAATATGCTCACGCATCATGTTAACCATGTAATCCATTCCTTCTACGGCATCCAATGCAGACCGACCTCTTTCAGGACTTGCAGATGCATGTGCGGAAATTCCATGAAATCTAAACTTGGCTGATTTATAGGCAAGGGCACTTGAGTAAGTAACCGAATTTCTAGCACTTGGGTGCCAATGCAAGGCAATATCAACATCATTAAATAATCCAGCTCTCACTAAATACACTTTTCCACCCCCACCTTCTTCAGCAGGACTTCCAAAAACTTTAATAGTGCCCTTGATTTTTCCTTCCTTTAGTAATGTTTTAATTGCGATAGCTGATGCTACAGAGCCCGTTCCAAATAAATGATGACCACAAGCATGACCATTCATTTTATCTGCGATTGGTGATTTCGAAGAGGAACTGTCTTGAGATAAACCAGGTAATGCATCATATTCTGCCAATATAGCAATGACAGGTTTCCCCGAACCATAAGTAGCCACAAAAGCAGTAGGCATTCCAGCAACACCTGCTTCTACAGTAAATCCATTTTCTCGAAGTGTATTTTGTAAAAGAGTGGAACTCTTATTTTCTTTAAACCCAGACTCTGCATAATTCCAAATATCTAAAGCCACTTTTTTGTAGGTCTCGTAATTAGATTGAATATTTACAGCTGCTTGCTCTTTTAAAAGTAAAATAGGATTTGGAGATATTTTTTTTTGAGCCAGGCCAATGTTGCAAACTGTGATTAAAATGATAAATGTTGTAATTGATTTCATGAATGCTCCTTTAGTTTGGCTATTTATTTTTTAATATTTTCAATAAAACTCTTTTGGCATTTTCACCCATAATTTTTCCAGTTTCTTTTTGTGAAAAGCCTTTAGATTGTAATGTTTCTGCTAGTTTTGGGAACTCATTATACTTACTCAGCACTGGTTTGAAATTAGCATCCATATCGGTTCCGATACCTACATGATCTATCCCCACAACATCAACCAACCTTTTAATATTATCGACGTATTCATCAAAACTTTTATTAAATCCTGATGGCCAGGCACCAATTACTCCACCAGTGTCTGCAATAAGTTGAGCGTGATCTTTTGATATTGCACGTTTGGCTATGGGTCTATCAGCTTCCATTTCTAGCATACTATGGGAAAGGATGATGGGGGACTTTGAGATGGCGGCCACATCTTTGGTAGTTTGATAAGATGCATGGGCTAAGTCAATGACCATACCCTTTTCATTCATTTTTTTTATTAACTCTTTCCCAAAAGAAGATAATCCATTAAAGTTTGCATCAGCAGTTTGTAGATCACCAATTTCATTTGGGGCATAGTGCACTAATTGAATGGAACGCACACCATCTTGATAAGCTTCCTCTAATTTGTCAAATTTTCCCTCTAGAAAATCTCCGCCTTCTACAGAGATATAGCCAAGTGTTTTTTTATTCGAAGCCTTTAGTTCTTTAGCATTAGTCGAATACTGTATATCTACTGTACTGAATAAGGCTTTTAGTTGGGTAACTTGTTTTTTATAAGTTGTCCATCCTTCTCCAACTGCATATTTCCCGGTTACACTAATTCCGTTTGCGGTTGGTTTTAATAAACCTGCATCTGCTACAATTGCGTAAAATGCGCCAGTTAGATGACCTTCATTCATAGTGGCAACAATCTTACTGATGCCTGTATCCGCATTATCTCCAAAATTCTTTTTTGAAAAATTCCAACCAGGGTGACTATGTAAATCAAAATATACAAACTCATTTTTTGGGAGTATGAGTTCAGCAAATGAATTTGAATGAAAAAACGGGCTAATTGCAGCAACTGTCATCGCTGATTTTAAAAACTCCTTTCTGGTCTGCATATTTAACTTTTGAAGATTTATTTGATCATGGGTAAATATTTCTCATGATTTTCTATAATAACCCAAATTTCGATTGCAAATAAAACTAGCACAATTGGCAACTCTTTAGGATCTGCAAATAAGTGAGTTAATAAAACACCAAAAAGAATTGGCAAAATCATTATTGCAGCTAGGGGTCTGAAACGTTTAATAATAAAAAGGATTCCACCTATAATTTCTACAACACCAATTAGAGGAATCAACCAAGTAATATTCGCCATTGCCTCATTCAATTTTATCATTTTTTCAGGCAAATCGGGTGGTGTTGGC
>CAIJZG010000276.1 GCA_903825065.1 uncultured Bacteroidota bacterium | reverse complement strand
GTAATATTCTTCAAATACAATTTCTTCTTGTAAAAGCATTACGAGCTGAGCCGTTTCTGCATGTTTTTCAAAAAAATCATTTTGATCTGCTAAACGGTACACATTTTTCCACCCGCCACCAGCAAAAGGTTTCATGTATGCGGGAAAGCCTACGTATTTGAAAATCGAATCCCAATCTAAGGGAAAGGAAAGATTACTAAATGATTGGTCTGAAGTATCTGCTGGTAATTCACGCGAAGGTAAAATAACAGTTTTTGGAACTGGTACATTGATTTTAGTTGCTAAACAGTTATTGAAAAATTTTTCATCCGCACTCCACCAAAAAGGGTTGTTAATAACTGCTGTTCCGCAGATAGCTGCATTTTTTAAATAGGCACGATAAAAAGGAACATCTTGACTAATTCTGTCTATGATAACTGCATATTCTGAACTTTCTCCTTGCATTACTTTATCAATCTTCACAGGTTCTGCAATAATATTTGAGATGTTTTTACTATTTACCCTTTCTATAAATGCCAGAGGGAAGCTTCTTTCCTGACCAAACAATACACCAATTTTTTTCATAAAGATATTTTTGAGATGTTCAATGCCTAAATCAATCATAGGAATTGCATTCAATTTACTGAAACTCATCTGAATTGTAACACAATCGCCTAAAAATGATCTTTTTTGACTCGCGTTCATTAGCTTATTTTTGAAAAATGTTGGAATTTAATATGCATACTGTAAAAGCTGCAGTTAATGTGGAGTCACTCGAATTGTATTCTGAGTTTTTAGAAAGAGACGTAAAGTTGGATATCTATTTACCCGCAGATTTCGATCCATTGGTACTTTACAGTTTATTGTTAATTAACGATGGGCAGGACCTGCCCAAAATGCCATTTGATACCCTTTTGTCTGAATTGATAATAACTAAACAAATAGAAAAGTTGATTGCTATTGGCATTCATTGCGGGGTTAATCGGAAAATGGAATATGGCACTGCATATGCCGCTGATTTTGAAGGACGGGGTTCTAGGGCTGGTTTGTATTCGAAATTTATTTTTGATGAGCTATTGCCTTTTATTCGCAAACATTTATTTATCACATCTTTTAAGGATAAATCATTTGCAGGCTTTTCTTTAGGTGCTTTAAGTGCTTTGGATATTGTTTGGAATCATCCTAATCAGTTTAATAAAGTGGGTATTTTTAGTGGATCTCTTTGGTGGAGGAGAAAAGCATATGAGGATGGGTATGATGATGAAAAAGATAGATTAATGCACTTGCAAATTAGAAAAGCAGATTTCTATCCCTGGATAAAATTTTTTCTACAATGTGGTGAATTGGATGAAAATGCAGATAGAAATAATAATGGAATTATTGATTCTATTGATGATACTTTAGATCTGATTGTTGAGTTAAAAGCGAAAGGGTATACTGATGAGCATATTGAATATTTGTTATTAGCCGATGGTAAGCATGATGTACCAACCTGGGCAAATGCTTTTCCGGCATTTTTGAAGTGGGGGTATAAAATTCAAAAGTAAAATAGTATCGATATTCGAGTTATTAACCCTTGGCTCCAGCCTAGGGTCGTAGAATCAAAAAATATTATGGGCTTTAGCCCTTATGCAGTGGGACATTTAAATATAATTTTTGCTTTTATTAGAATGTGAAAAGTATTAAGTCTAAAGCCTAATAGCATAATCTTATTTTACGCTACCATAAAGGGCAGGGTAAACAAATTCAATATAGAAAATAGTTTACTTCATAAAAAAAAACGTCCCGATTACTCGAGACGTTTTTTTTATGTTTTTGTATATAACTTAATACTAGAAAATATAACGAATACCTAACTGAGCTTGCCAAACATCTGCAAAACTTGTATTCTTTCTATAAGTTGTATAGTTGATGCTATTGTTAACACGATTCATTTTAAATATTGGAGTACCCGTTCCATCAACACCAGCAGCAGCTAATGGGTTTGTTGTATTGATAAAATTGCTCACACCCCAAGCATGATTGAACAAGTTGCCAATATTGAAAATATCACCTCTCAATTGAATGGTATGTCTATTCTTACCAATATTGCTGAACAATTCTAATTGAGTAGAGAAGTCAAAGCGCACTACATAAGGCATTAAGACACCATTTCTGGTCACATAGTTACCTCTATTTTTACTCAAGTAAGCATCTTGGTTAATGTAGTTGTCAAAAGCAGTTTTTTGATCTTGAACAGATGCTGCTGGAGCAGAACCACTGGCTGATAAAGCAAGGAAGTTCATTTCTGATTGATTTTTTGGAACATACATTAAATCATTACCGGAAGTACCATCGCCATTCATATCGCCGCTATAAGTATAAGAGAAGCGACCCTGATTTTGAGACTGACCAAATAATGAGAATAATAAATCAGCATTTTTACCAATTTCTAAACGGTAGTTAACATTACCAATTACACGGTTACGAATTTCATTATCAGAATATCCGATATCAGGATTGTTATTTCCTCTAACAGATTGCATTGCAGAATAAGTACTATTAGCAATTGATCCGCCTGCAGGCATTAAATCTTGTGCATTTGTAAATGTATAAGCGGCCATCCAACCTAATCCTTTAGTTTTTGTTGGTTTTTCTATTTTAATAGTAGCTGCAACAGATGTTCCAATTGGAGCACTTTGCATTACAGTTGCGTCAGAAATTTTTGGATTAATTCTTAAAGCATTTGCTTGTGCAGTTCCTGATAAACCTAAACCTGCGAAACGAGGTCTATTATCTGGACCATTAAAAGTTGTAGTTGCACCAATAAGGTTGGCATTATAATAATTAATGCTATTTATATTCTGAGAAAAAATGAATTCACCTGTTGCAACAATATCATTAAATATTTTCTGATCAACTGCTAAGTTGGTACGGAAAACTTTAGGAAATTTAAAACCTTGTTCAGTGGTTGCAATATTGTAAGAAGATGCAGGTGAACCTGGATTTGGCGCGAAACTAGGATAGCTAGAAGGTGTATTGGGACTAAATGGATAAGCAGCAGTGTTATTTAAATTTACACCACCATTCAACACTCCATTATTACCAACTTGGTTACTAACAAATACAAAAGGAGGACGACCAGTAAACAAACCGATACCACCACGAACTTGCGTTTTCTTATCTCCGTTAATATCATAGTTAAATCCTACTCTTGGACTTATCATTAATTTAGCAGTAGGTAAATGAGAGGTACTTAATTTTGTTGCATTTCCTTTACTATCTACGAAATTAAAACCGTCAACTTCTGAATTTGCATAACCACTTCCAACAAAATAAGGAACTTCAAAACGTACCCCATAAGTTAAATTGAAATTTGATTCAAGGTTTACTTCATCTTGTATGTAAGCAGCTAATTCTCTTGATTTAGTAGTAGCTAACCAAGGACCACCACCAGCTAAATTGCTGAAGTTAGCTCTATAGTTTCTCATAAATACAGGACTGAAAGCTTGTGTTGGATTTGCTAAATAAGCATTAGCAGCAGTATAAAAATCATTTAAATTATTAAAAGTATAAACGCCATTGATTAAAGGTGTAAATCCATTAACAAATGTAAAGCTTTCAAAAGATACACCTGTTGTCAAGGTATGTTTACCTAAATATGCAGTAAGGTTATCACTAAACTGCCAGGTGTCTGTATTCAATAAATTGTTTGGAGTAAAAGGATCATTACCGAAAGAAATATAGTTCAAACTCTGATTAGTTTGAGCACCTGTAAGTGTTGATGTAGCAGAAGTTGGTAAAGTTGTTAAAGCATTCGAACCATCTTGAATGTCTACCATTGGAAAATTACCACCTTTCACACCGCGGAAGTCTCTATTTGCAGTATAACCAAAAGTAAGATCATTACTTATTTTATTGCTAATACGACTATTCAACTGACCAATGATACCATAAATATTATTGTTGATTTCATAAGCAGAGTTTGAGAAAGCGATAGAGTTTATTCCTCCACCTCTTGTTCCATTAGTGGTATTACTACTACTAACACCCACATCTCTTTTAGATTTCAAAAGATTTCCTCTAATACTCAACTTGTGTTTGTCATTGATATTCCAATCAATACGTGCAACTGCTTTATCACTAGAAGTTAAAAACGGATAACCTTGGTAAGAACCAGGATTATAGTTAAACTTAGTTTGTAAGTAAGAAGACAAAGTTTCCAAATCTGATTGCTTCACACGAGTTGTGTTACCGCTTATTGGAGATGCACCATTGCTCGCATCTGCTGTAAATAAAGTTCCTACGTCATTTCTTCTTTCACCTTCATAGTTCAAGAAGAAGAATAATTTATTTTTAATGATGGCGCCGCCTAAACTTGCACCAAATTGTTTTACATCAAATGCGTTTGTAACAACATCTTGTAATCCTCCAGCACCAGCTTTAGTCCCCACCATGCTCTGATTTCTTTTATTATAAAAACCAGTTCCGTGAAAAGTGTTGGTACCACTTTTTGTAACTGCATTTATACTAGCACCTGTAAAACCAGATTCTCTTAAGTTGTAAGGGGATACGTTGATTTGAATTTCTTGAATCGCATCCAATGAAATTGGTGCTGAGTTAGTTT
>CAIJZG010000275.1 GCA_903825065.1 uncultured Bacteroidota bacterium | reverse complement strand
TAATTATTCCCCATTTTTTTCTCATCAATACTGAATAGCTTAGGTGCTAAGATAAATAACTTTATTTAATGCTTTGAAAGTGTATCTGTCAGGCATGATACCATTGCAAAACACTTGGTGTTATTGATAGGGAGACCCTTAAGTTGAAAATAAAAGGAAGGCTGCCCCAACCAAGCAATCGTTATAGGGCAACCTTCGAAAATCAAAAGCTACCAATCGTTAGCTTTCCGAGCAAATGTATCCGTTTTTACTTAATAGCCAAAATAGTATTTGATTGATTTGCCTAAAACTATAAAACCACTAGTGGTAACATCAATTGATACAGTGAATCGCTGAGTCCGTAGGTTTTTCTGATTTGTTCTACCCGCTTAAATCCACCAATTTTGTCTCTATACTTTATTAATCTTGCAGCTAATTGTTTAGTCATGCCAGGTAACAATAATAAGTCTGCCATCGTAGCTTGATTAATCAAAATGGTTTCCGGCATTTTTTTAGACAGTTCAATGGGCTGCTTTTTAAAATTTGGTATCACTACAAAGGGTATCAGTTTTTTTGCTTCTGATAATGATAAACCCCAGATTTTTTTTAAATCACCAGGTTCTCGAAACTTCCCACCCCTTTCCCGATAATGTAAAATAGTTTGTATTGTTTTATTACTGACACCCAATTTTTTCCATCCTTCCGCAGAAAGATCATTAGGATTAAATTCAAAGAGATGAACTGGTTTAGCAGTATTAGATTTTTCCAATTCCTTGGCAGGCATTCTCATCAAAGTTTTCTCAGAATCAATTGACAGCATTTTTTCATCAACCGCTTCTGGCAATTTTTTCTGTTCAGGATACCAGTTGGGCAGTATCCAGAAAAACGCAATCAAACAGCATAAAAATAGAATCGACGCCCTTTCGCGGCTGTTGAAACTGAAATAGTCTTTTATTATTTTTTTCATCACTCCTCTTTTAAAAAGAGGGGCTACAAACCAATCTCTAGGCCATCATAGGCCAATTTTATATGAGGGGGTAGTTCATTATTGATTTCTTGATGCAACCCTAATTGATGACTGATATGGGTAAAATAAACTTCCGGCACTGCCAATTCAACACTAATATCAATCGCTTGTTGCAATGTAAAATGAGATATATGATCTTCTTTTCTTAAAGCATTTAATACCAAAACTTTTGATCCGCGTATCAAATCCATCTGATCGGAATCAATTCGATTGGCGTCTGTGATATAAGTAAAGTCACCAATTCTAAATCCATATACTGGCATCTTATGATGATACACCATGATAGGTTGAATAGCTAAATCGCCTATTACAAAAGGACTTTCATCGATAGTGATTAGATTTAATTCCGGAACACCAGGATATTTGGTATCGGCAAATGCATAATAAAAATCTCTACGAACAGCTTCTTCCGTAAGAGAATTAGCATACACATCCATGGGCTTTTTTGTCATAAAATTTAATGCCCTTATATCATCCAGGCCAGCCATATGATCTTTATGCGGATGAGTAAAAAGCACTGCATCCAGATGTGTGGTATTGGTTCTTAACATTTGATACCTGAAATCTGGTGTTGTATCAATAATAATCGAAGTGGTTTTTGACTGAATTAATACACTACTCCGCAGTCTTTTATCCTTAGGATTAGTTGAGGTACAAACAACACATTTACATCCGATCATTGGGATGCCTGTACTGGTACCTGTACCTAAAAAGCTTACTTTAAAATTAAGTGCTTGCACTTCTCAAAGCTAACCTTTAATAAGAGAAGAATAAGGTGTCTAAAATAAATTTATTCAATAATGATTTCAGACTTTTTTACTACTGCTTCATATAATTTCTGCGACTCATGAGTAAGCTTATCAAAATTGATATTCAACTGAGGAATAATATCCATTAGTGTGTTGATGCGACCTTCAATATTTAGGAATTTATTAAGAACAACCACTTTACGAGCTTCCAACAAACACCAGCCACTTTGAAAAGTTCCTCGCTCGTATCGAATCACATAAGATGATTCACCAAGTATATCTTCCAATTTATTCATTGTTGTCTGTGTGTACTTCATGTAATACCTTTTCTCTTGATGAACGATTTAGGATAATCAAAAATAACGTAGTACCCGTTCTAAAGGGTTTTCAGTTATCCACAAGGCGGGGGAAAATGGCGAGCAAAATGCTTATTTGCTTTCCATTTTGATCACGGGGATAATCATTTCTTCCAAACTTACGCCTCCGTGTTGAAATGTGTTTCGATAATAGTTTACATAGTGATTATAATTATTGGGATAACATAGAAACCCATCTTCTTTGGCAAATATAAAGCTGGAATTAATGGTAGGTATTGGCAGCCCGGCTTCCTTTGGATCCTTGAATGCCAAAACGTCTTTGGCTTCAAAATTCAAATTTCGTCCATGCTTGTATCTCAAATTGGAAGTAGTTTGTTTATCTCCAATAACTTTATGCGGCGTATTTACCCGCACACTACCATGATCGGTTGCTAATACCAGTTTTACCCCTTTATCAGCTATTTTTTTTAATGCTTGGTTTAATGGACTATGTTCAAACCAACTTCTTGTGATACTTCGATAACTAATTTCATCACTTGCCAGTTCTTTTAATACTTCCATTTCTGTTCTAGCATGACTTAACATATCAACAAAATTATAAACGATTACATTGATATCGTTTTGCAGGAGGTTGTGCATATTGCTTACCAATAACTGCCCATCCTGATGATTCACTATTTTATGATAACTAAATTTTAAATGCTCTTTTTTTAAGCGTTTTAATTGAGCTCTAAAAAAATCTTCTTCATGCAAATTTTTTCCTCCCTCTTCTTCATCATTCTTCCATTTATCTGGAAAATTTTTTTCAATTTCCAAGGGCATCATTCCAGCGAAAATCGCGTTGCGACAGTATTGCGTAGCTGTTGGAAGTATGGAATAAAATGATTCTTCTTCGAGTATTCGAAAATTTTCAGCGAAGATGGGTTCAATAGCTTTCCATTGATCAAAACGCAAATTATCAATTAGTATAAAAAATAAAGGAGTTCCCGGCTCAGCATGCGGTAAAACTTTAAATTGAAATAAATGATTGCTCATGATGGGCGAATCGCTACTCTTTGGATCAACCCAACTAGTATAATTTTTACTCACATATTTAAAGAATTCTGTGTTTGCCTCTTGTTTTTGTGCATTAAATACCTCCTGCATTTCCGGGCTATCACTCTTTTCCATTTCGAGTTCCCAATGAACCAGCCTTTTATAGATATCCATCCACTGCTGGTGATCTGGATTATCATTTAAAGCCATAAATAATTCTCTAAAATTCTGCTGATAAGAAGTAGTGGTTTTTTCTGCCACTAAACGTTTGTTGTCGATCAATTTTTTCAAACTAAGCCAAACCTGATTGGGATTCACCGGTTTAATTAAGTAATCGCTAATCTGACTGCCAATAGCTTCATTCATCAGATTCTCCGTTTCGTTCTTGGTAATTAAAACAATGGGTAACTGGCGGTTTATGGCTTTGATTCTTGCCAAAGTTTCTAAACCAGAGATCCCTGGCATTGATTCATCCATTAATACAACATCCACATAATTCGACTTCACATATTCCAATGCATCGAATCCATTGGTTTTGGTAGTTACTTCATATCCTTTTTGTTCGAGAAATAATTTTTGCGATTGAAGGCTTTCGATTTCATCATCCACCCAGAGTATTTTGGCTATAGACATATTCAAATTTAACTATCTAAATTTTGGAGAATATTAAATCCTTCACAATTTTTATACCGAAATTTGAATTTGCCCATTTATACCTGTAATTATTGGGTTATTTCACCCAATTTAACTGTTGCTCATTTTTCAATCGCTTGATTCATTTGGGTATCTGTATTTTTGCAGACTGCTCGCATGTGCAATAAATTAGCTAAGAATGATGTCTATTAAACGAAAAATTATCAATGATCCGGTTTATGGTTTTATCACAATCAACCATCCTCTGATCTTTGCCATACTTGCACACCCTTATTATCAACGCCTCAGAAGGATTCACCAAATGGCATTAGCACAACTGGTTTACCCTGGTGCAGTTCATAGTCGTTTATTGCATTCTTTAGGCGCTTATCACTTAATGTGCAACGCAGTTTCTGAATTAAGAGATAAGGGTGTTGACATCACTGAAGACGAAGCCGTAGCAGTAAAAGCTGCCATTCTTTTGCATGATATTGGTCATGGCCCATACTCCCACGCTTTGGAACAAGTGTTGGTTAAAGGGGTACATCACGAACAATTATCGTTACAAATCATGCAAGAAATGAATGCCCAAATGAATGGCGCCCTTGATTTGGCTATTCAAATATTTACCAATCAATATCCAAAACCATTCTTACACCAACTCATCAGTGGTCAGTTGGATATGGATCGAATGGATTATTTAAGCAGGGATAGTTTCTTTTCAGGAGTAACAGAAGGCGTAATTGGCTATGATCGGATTTTGAAAATGTTAGTGGTGCATGGTGGAGAATTAATGGTGGAAGAAAAAGGTATTTATAGTGTAGAAAAATTTCTTGTGGCACGCCGACAAATGTATTGGCAGGTTTACTTGCACAAAACCGTGCTGGCTGCAGAAAAAATGTTGGTAAAGATATTGGAGAGAGTTCGTGAAATCTATCATATCAATGATGAGGGATTAAAGACTCAATCGGAACTCGACTTTTTTCTTGGCGAATTTAATGCTGAAATGAATTTAGCTGCACTAGAGAAATTTTGTACGCTCGACGACCATGATATCATGCATGCAGTAAAAGTTTGGAGTAAGCATTCAGACAAAATCTTATCACTTTTATGCAATCGACTTTTAAACCGTCAATTATATCGTTCAAGAATTCAGGCTGAAGAATTTGATCTCCAATTTATCAAAGAAAAACAGCAAGAAGCAATTCGACAATTTAAAATTGATCCAGCTGATATCCGATACCTTTGTTTTACAGGTGAAGCAATCAATACCCTTTATCAAACCATGGATGAACGCATCAATATTTTATTTAAAGATGGTATGATAAAAGATATTTCGATGATCGATAATGCACTAATACAGCAAAAGCTTTCTGCACCTGTCAAAAAATTTTACATTTGTCTGCT
>CAIJZG010000274.1 GCA_903825065.1 uncultured Bacteroidota bacterium | reverse complement strand
GTTACCTGAAAATGATCAATAAATTAAGTCTATGAAAAAGTTAAATATAAATTTCGTATTCGCAGTTATTTTATCGGCTTGTACGCAGGAGAAAAAAGAAACTGATAAAACGGATTCTAAAGTTGTTGTAATGAATTATCCTGCTATTAAAATAGAAAAAGGGGGATTACAAACAAGCATTAAGTTGCCTGCACAATTAGCTGCTTTTGAGGAAGTAAATATCTTTCCCAAAGTGAATGCTTATGTAAAAACAATGGAAGTGGAAATAGGTGATAGAGTATCAAAGGGAACTATTATCATGAAATTAGAAGCTCCTGAATTAGAACAAGCAGTGCTAGCATCTAAGGAAAAATATCTGAGAACCAGAACAGAATTACAAATCGATAAGGAACATAGTATGCGTTTATTAGAGGCATCAAGAACTGAGGGTGCAATTTCTCCATATGATCTTTCTACTGCAAACGCTAAAGTATTATCAGATAGTATTTTATCTAATGCAGAAAAAGCAAATTGGGATATGCAAAAAAGTATGTTAGACTATTTAAATGTTCGGGCCCCGTTTGATGGGGTTGTTACTGAACGAAATGTACATCCTGGTGCATTGGTCAACGCATCTTCAAAAGATAAACCTATGTTGCAAATAAAACAAACAGCGTATTTAAGACTTCAAGTGGATGTTCCGGAAGCGCTTGCAGCTCAATTACACACAAACGATAGCATTTCTTTTTTTACTAGTGCTTATCCTGGAAGAAAAAATGTTGGACTGATTAGTCGAAAATCGAATGATATTAATCCTCAGCTAAGATCAGAACGTATAGAAATAGATGTGATGAATAGAGATAATTCTTTAGCTCCCGGTATGTATGCAGATGTCATTGTAGAATCTAGAGGAAACCCAACGGCTTTTGTTGTTCCTAAGTCTGCAGTTGTGATTTCTACAGAACGAAAATATGTTATAGTTACTGCTAATGGCTTGAGGAAAAAAGTAGATGTACTAACAAAAAATGAAAGCGTAGATAACATAGAAGTCTTTGGCTTGCTTAATCTAGGAGATTCAGTGATCATTCGTGCAACGGACGAGATAAAGTAACCCTCCAATTAAACAGTTGTAGGCAATCGTTATAAAAAGCCTGCAACTGTATTAATTTCAATTTGAACTAAAGCAACTTTTGTTACTGTTAATCAAAATTCAATTAATCAACTTTAGTCCATTATATACTATTTATAATGGAAATAGAACAGATTTATACAGGTTGCTTAGCACAGGGGGCCTATTATATTACTTCAAATGGAGAAGCTGCCATTATTGATCCACTAAGAGAAACAGCACCCTATATAAAAAGAATTAAAAAAGACAATGTGGTTTTGAAATATATTTTCGAAACACATTTTCATGCCGATTTCGTAAGCGGTCACCTTGATTTAAGCAAGAAAACTGGGGCTCCTATTGTATATGGACCAAGTGCCGAAAGTGTATTTGAAATAATTACTGCATTTGATGATCAAGAATTTAAAATTGGAGATATTACTATTAAGGCTTTACACACTCCAGGGCATACATTAGAGAGTACAACTTATTTGTTGAAAGACGAAAACGGAAAAGATACCGCAATTTTTAGTGGGGATACTTTATTCTTAGGTGATGTAGGCCGACCAGATTTAGCGCAGAAATCTGCAAATATGACAAAGGAAGAACTGGCAGGTTTACTATACGATAGTTTACAGAATAAGATTTTGCCTTTAGCAAATGATATCATTGTTTATCCGGCTCATGGCGCAGGAAGTGCTTGTGGAAAAAATTTGTCTAAAGAAACTGTAGACAATCTAGGAAATCAAAAGAAAACAAATTACGCATTAAATCAAGTTGATAAATCAGCTTTTATTAAAGCTGTAATAAATGGCTTAACAACACCGCCAGTTTATTTTGGACAAAATGTTGCATTAAATAAAAGGGGTTATGAAAGTTTTGAAACAGTATTAGCAAATGGGATGAAAGCCTTGAACCCAAATGAATTTGAACTAATTGCCGAAAAAACTAATGCACTAATTCTGGATACTAGAATGGACACTGAATTTTATAAAGGGTTTATTCCACAATCTGTGAACATAGCTTTGAACGGTGATTTTGCGCCATGGATTGGTACTTTAATTATGGATGTTGATCAACCCTTATTGTTAATTGCTGATAAAGGATTTGAAGAAGAGGCGATTACAAGATTAAGTAGAGTTGGTTTTGATCATGTTTTGGGTTTTTTAAATGGAAGTTTTAAAGAATGGCTAGCTAGTGGAAAAGAAGCAGATACAGTTGATCGAATTTCTGCTTTTCAATTTTCAAAAGAATTTGAAACGGGAAAGGATGTTTTAATCGATGTTAGAAAAGAAAGCGAATATAAGCTTAGTCATATTAAAAATTCACTCAATAAACCATTATTAAATATTAATGATTGGGTACATGAAATAGATGAAAAAGTGCATTTCTATATTTATTGTTCTGCAGGATATCGAAGTATGGCGGCAGCATCTATTTTAGAAGCAAGAGGATTTCGAAATTTTACAGAAGTCGAAGGTGGCATTAAAGCAATTAAACAAATTAATAGTTCATTTTTTAAATAATCATTATGGCAAAAATAGTTGTTCTAGGTGCTGGAGTTGCTGGCCACACAGCAGCATCTTATCTGCAAAGAGGTCTTGGAAAAGAGCACCAGATAACAGTAGTATCCCCATCAGTAAACTATCAGTGGATCCCTTCCAATATTTGGGTAGGTGTTGGTAGAATGACAGCCAATGAGATTAAATTTGATCTTCGCCCCCTCTATAAAAAATGGGGTATTGAATTTTTGCAAGCAAAAGCGATCAATTTTTTCCCTGAAGGAGATGCAACTATTCATGATGGATATGTAGAAGTTGAGTTTACTTCGAAAGAGCAACTAGGAGAATTAAAAAAAGTGTCCTACGATTTTTTGATCAATGCAACAGGGCCTAAATTAAATTTCGGTGCAACAGAAGGCCTTTTACCTGGAACTGGAAACATTGCTTCAGTTTGTACATTTTCTCATGCAACAGAAGCTTGGCAGCTATTACAGGAGAAGTTAGATAAAATGCAGAAAGGTGAAAAACAGGTATTTGTAATAGGAACAGGAAACCCAACTGCTACCTGTCAGGGTGCTGCATTTGAGTATATTTTAAATGTCGACTTTGAAATCAAACGCAGAGGGTTAGAAAAAAAAGCGGAAGTGATTTGGATCACTAATGAATATGAACTTGGCGATTTTGGAATGGGTGGTGCATTTATTAAAAAAGGTGGATTTATTACTAACACTAAACTTTTTGCTGAATCTTATTTTGTAGAAAGAAATATTAACTGGATTAAAAGAGCTGGTGTTAAAAAAATTGATGATCATAAAATTTACTACGAAAATCTTGATGGTGAATATTTAGAACAAGCGTATGATTTTGCGATGCTTATACCTGGATTTGCGGGACACGGGTTTAAAGCTTTTGATAAACATGGAACAGATATCTCAGATAAATTATTTGCCGCAAATGGATTGATGAAAGTAGATGCTGATTATTCTGTAAAACCATTCGAAGAATGGTCAATCAATGATTGGCCTCAAACCTATCAGAATCCTTCCTACCCCAATATATTTGCACCAGGTATTGCCTTTGCACCTCCTCATTCCATTTCTAAGCCTATGAAAAGTAAAAATGGTACCCCCATTTTTGCAACTGCTCCAAGAACTGGTATGCCTTCAGGTGTGATGGGAAAAGTCACTGCTGATAATATTATTGAATGGATTAAATCAGGGGATCACAAAATTAAACATAAAGCTAGTATGGGGAAAATGGGTGCAGCATGCATAGTTTCGGCGGGTTATGGAATGACTCAAGGTACAGCTGCAACAATGACTGTTAGTCCGGTTGTGCCAGATTGGGAAAAGTTCCCGGATTGGGGTAGAGATATCAATACCACAATGGGTGAACCGGGATTAGCAGGACATTGGTTAAAATGGGCGATGCACTATATGTTTTTATACAAAGCAAAAGGGAAACCATTTTGGTGGTTAATTCCAGAATAATTATCTCATTATTTTAAAATATTCAAGATGGAAAATCGACTCATCATTACAAAGTATTCCGATCAATATTATCCCCCAACTCCAACAAATTTTACACTATTTTGGAGAAAGTTCATACCATTTCAAATAATAAGGTTTTTGATTTTAAATTGGAAGATTATTAAAATTGTTGTAAAGGGACATTCATGATGTATAGATAATTTTATGAAAAACGAAAGAAACGATTTTTGGAATCAGCGTTATTGTAATGCTGAATATGTTTATGGTGAAGAACCCAATCAATTTTTTGCCACACAATTAAGCGCGTTAAAAGCAGGAAATTTGATCCTTCCTTGTGAAGGAGAAGGAAGGAACGCCGTCTATGCTGCTTCATTGGGTTGGACAGTAGATGCTTTTGACGGAAGCCTAGAAGGAAAAAATAAAG
Organism: uncultured Bacteroidota bacterium; assembly: GCA_903825065.1. Lineage (GTDB taxonomy): Bacteria > Bacteroidota > Bacteroidia > Chitinophagales > Chitinophagaceae > Sediminibacterium. The sequence continues at coordinate 2,943 of CAIJZG010000274.1, read as the reverse complement.
CATTACAATTGGCCCATAAAAAACTGGTTAAAATCGAGTACTTAATTGAAGATGCGACTGTCATTTCTTACCCAAATAACAGTGTTGATGTAGTTGCTTTTATTTATGCTCATTTTACTACTGATCATAGAGCTCAAATCCATAAAAAAGCAATTAATTGGTTAAGGCCAGGAGGAAAAATAATTTTGGAAGCATTCAATCCCAATCAATTACAAAATAACTCTGGCGGTCCCAAAGATATTTCAATGCTTTATACAATAGAAATGTTACAAAGTGATTTTTCTAGTTTAAGATTTGATCTAATTCAAAATATTCAAACTACATTAAAAGAAGGGGCTTTTCATGATGGGTTAGCAGATGTAATTCAATTTGTTGGTACTAAATTATTTTAAAATTGAATCAATATCTTAATTTGAACTTAAGTATTAAATCAACTTTACTCGTAGTTATACAGTTTAGCTGTATTGGATATCTTGTATTTACTTGCAAGTATAATCAGATGGGAGCCACTTCTATTTTCATTATTGCAATTTCAATATTGTTGGCTTTTTGGTCTATCTATACCATGCAAAAGAGTAAGCTCAGAATTTTTCCTGAACCATCAATTGATGCTATCTTAATTACCGACGGGCCTTATAGATATATTCGGCATCCAATGTATACTTCCGTTTTATTAGGTTGTTTGGGACTTGTTCTGATTCAATTCAACTTAATTCGCTTTGCGATTTTCGGTCTACTAGTTTTAAATCTATTATTTAAACTTCATTGGGAAGAAACAATGTTAAAACGAAAGTTTGACGATTATCGTAAATATTGTGCTGACACATTTAAACTGGTTCCATTTATTTATTAGAAAATAAGACTACAGTGACCTTTGTTACTGATATCCAATAAACTTGTATCTATTTTTACATTGAAAAAACAAGCCATGATAACTCATCTAATACATGCGTTAAATATCAAATGCGACGGATGTGTAAATACTATTCAATCTGAATTAATAAAAATTAATGGAGTTTCTAATGTTACAGTATCGAAATCGGAAGGAATTGTAAACGTTTCTGGTATTGCTTTAGATAGAGAACAGATGGTAACTAAGTTGCAAGAAATCGGATATCCGGAAAAAGGACATAATGATTTTATAAGTAAGGCAAGATCATTTATTACTTGCACTATTGATAAATTATAAAAATACTAAAACAAAGAAATATGAACTTTTCAACCCAAATGTCAGCTATTATGAATGATAATGATTATAAAAAATTAATTAATGATGGCGCGTTTCTAGTAGATGTTAGAACTGAAGCAGAATTTGCTGAAGGACATGTCAAAGGATCTACCAATATTCCTTTGCATACCATTCCGAATGAATTAGAGCTTTTTAAAAACAAAACGTCTATAATTGTTTTTTGCAGAAGTGGAGGTCGAAGCTCTCAAGCTAAGGCTTATCTTGATATAAATGGTATTGAAAATGTAATTAATGGAGGTACCTGGGATTTTATCAATCAGTACTGCAATTAAAGTTGTTGGTTTTATTGGAAGAAGCCATTGGATGTTTTACATCAGTGGCTTTTTTAATTAATGTAAAGCAATAAATTGATATTGACTATTCAACTTGTTTGGTTAAATTTAAGTTTGATTATAACTTAGAATTTTCTGTAATGAACGGATTTGAAAAATTGCAATTAGTATTTGAGCCACAACTGATACAAGAGATTCATCAGTTTGGAGTCTGGCAAAAATTTGAAGAAGGCGCCCATATCATGGATTATGGAAAATATATCCGAATGATGCCAATTATTCTTGAAGGGACTGTGAAAGTTTATAAAATTGATGATAACGGGAATGAGATTTTGCTCTATTATCTATCCAGTAGTGAAAGTTGTTCTATGGCTTACAGTTGTTGCTTAGAAGCAAAAAAAAGTGAGGTGAAAGCTATTGCAGAAGATACTGTGGAATTAATTGCAATTCCACATGTTAAGTTAGATGAATGGCTGTGCAAGTATCCAAGTTGGAAAAATTATATCATGCGGGGTTTCAATGAAAGGTTTTTAGAACTATTGAGATCAATAGAAACAATTGCATTTCATAAATTAGATGAACGTGTTGAAAGCTATTTAAAAGAAAAACAAAAGCTTACTGGATCAAGTGTAATTAAAGTTTCGCATAATCTAATAGCTGAGGAATTATCTTCCACACGAGTGGTGATTTCAAGATTGCTGAAACAAATGGAAAATGAAGGGAGAATCATTTTATATCGGAATGAAATTAAGTTGCTAAAAAGCTTTAACGATTAATCAGCTTATAAAAGGATATTAAAGAGGTATCCTGACAGAATCATAAAAAATGCAATGGTTCCAAAATAGATCGCTATCAATTTCCAGTTCATTACTTTTTTTAAAAGCATTGCTTCTGGTAAAGACAATCCAATTACCCCCATCATAAAAGCAATGGCTGTTCCTAATGGAACGCCTTTTGCAACTAGTACTTGTATAATTGGAATCACTCCAGCTGCATTACTATACATTGGTACACCAAATAAAACAGCAAGTGGTACAGCATACCATTGGCCTTTATTGATATAATGTTCAAAAAAGCCAGTGGGCAAAAAGCCGTGCATTGCTGCACCTATTCCTATCCCAATTATAATGTAAATGGATACACCTTTTACAATTAACAGAGCCTCTTTTAATATTGTCGGAAACATTTGTGTTAAAGTAAGTTTGTCATCTTCTAATTCTTCTTCAGTTTGTGCATTAACAATGATGTTTTGAACCCAGGGTGTAAGATGTTTTTCTAATTTCATTTTGCCTAGTATAAATCCACATAGTATTCACAAAATATTTCCGGTACCTACATATAATGCTGTTACCTTAAACCCAAAAGCTCCAGCAAAAATTTCGATAGCCACTTCGTTTACCAAGGTTGCAGTAATAAGATTGG
>CAIJZG010000273.1 GCA_903825065.1 uncultured Bacteroidota bacterium | reverse complement strand
GGAAAAAAGTTGCACAAGTAGTATAAAAATTAATAATTATAAAAATCCCGTTAGGAAAAATCTTAACGGGATTTTTTATTGGATAAAATAGTTAATCAGATTTTTTAGCCATTGTTTAGTAATTTCATTTTCTTAAAAATGAGCATATGCACAACAAAAAAATGGCAATTCTTTTAGTGGTAATTTTATTTTCTTTTTGTACTGCCATGGCACAACCTCCTTCTGGGATTCATTGGAGTAAAAATGGAAATGGATATTATACATATGCGAATGGTGAAATTTCGTATAATAATTTGTTGGATAATTCAAAGTTAGTGGTCATTAACAAAAAACAATTAACACCTGTCGGTTCTGATATACCTTTATCTGTTCGTAATTTTTTCTTTTCAAACGATGAAAGCAAGTTGTTGATTTATACCAATTCTAAAAAAGTTTGGAGATATGATACTAAGGGAGATTATTGGTTGCTTAACCTTAATGATCAAAGTTTAAAACAATTAGGAAAGGGCAAGCCTGCTTCATCTTTGATGTTTGCTAAGTTCTCTCCGGATGATAAGAAAGTGGCTTATGTAAGCGACTATAATATTTATGTGGAAGATCTTGCAACTAATAAGATACAAGCTCTCACTAATGGGGGGAATAGAAAAAAAATCAATGGTACATTCGACTGGGCTTATGAGGAAGAATTCTTTTGCAGAGATGGTTTTCGTTGGAGCCCAGATAGTAAACAAATTGCATACTGGCAAATGGATGCGAAGATTACTAGGGATCATTTAATGATTAATAATACCGATTCGATTTATCCTTTTGCAATGCCAGTTGAGTACCCTGTTGCTGGTCAAAAACCATCTCCATTTAAAATTGGTGTTGTTTCATTAACAACCAACAAAACAAAATGGATGAATATTCCCAATGATACCATTTTAGAAACTTATTTACCAAGGATGGAATGGGCTGCTAATAGCTCCGAATTAATTGTGCAACATTTAAATCGAAGACAGAATCAAACTGCCATTTTATTATGTGAATCAAATACGGGGAAGGTTACTTCTATTTATCACGAAGAAGATTCTGCATGGATAGATCTACAACAAGAGTGGGATCAAAAATATTCTTATGGTGGTTGGGATTGGATTGAAAAGGGTGCTGAATTTCTTTGGTCGAGCGAGAAAGATGGCTGGCGACATATTTATAGAATTAGCCGTGACGGTAAAAAAGTAAAATGTATTACCAATGGAAAATATGATGTGATGAGTATTGCAGCAATTGATGAGAAAAATGGGTTTCTTTATTTCGAAGCATCTCCTGATAATGCCACACAACAATATCTATATAAAGTTAAATTAGATGGAACTGGGGTTGCTATCCGAGTAACACCTGCCAATCAAATTGGCTCCAATATTTATTCAATGTCTCCAACTGGAGCTTTTGCGAGACACAAGTTTACAAATTATTATACCCCTGAGGTAACTGAGTGGATAAAACTTCCAGAACATACTTCAATTGATGGCGGTAAAGTAAATAAGGCGATACTTACTGCGGATAAATCAAAGTCGAATATTGAATTTTTTAAAGTGACCACTTCTGAAAATGTAACGATGGATGCTTGGCTGGTAAAACCTAATAAATTTGATTCTACTAAAAAATATCCAGTAGTATTTTATGTATACACTGAGCCTTGGGGGCAAAATGTAAGAGATGAATATGGAATAGCAGATAACTATCTTTATGATGGTGATATGTCTGCGGATGGGTATTTTTATATTTCT
>CAIJZG010000272.1 GCA_903825065.1 uncultured Bacteroidota bacterium | reverse complement strand
TTACAGAATGATTTTGATATAGAAGAAGAAAAAGGTCAATTAGAAAATGACTTAAATTCAATTAAACAATATTCGGGGACTGCTGCGTAATCAACATACTTATTTGATTTAAAGGATTACCTCGCTCCGCTCGATAATTCCTATGAAAGTGATTTCAATCAATCATTATCAATTTCGAAGAACTTTCCGTCCCAAACCTGACCCAAAATATTGTTTACTTATTGTCCTATACGTCCGATTACCCTACAAATGCGAATAGACGGATAATAAAGATAAACCCTTTTGAGGCATCTGTATGGGAAGGCATTGAAACCTCACTTATACAAAACACCATGTTGTGCGTTGTTGCTTTTTAAAACTATTCTAAATGGTATTCGTTTTTTATCAGCTCAATAAGCTTGATTGCGGCCTTATTCATGTCGCTTTGTGCGTCAGCTATTGCAAATTTTGCACTTCTGTGATAAGACACCGTACCAGATAGCCGTCTTAAAGTCTGTTGGTCATAGGTAAGCAATTCAGGGTTCCCCGAAATTCTTATTATAGAGTTGACCGCATTAGAAGCCATAGAATTGAAAAGAAGAGGATGAAATACATCAATTGCAATTTTTCGGTAATCTTCTGACTCCAATAATTCTACTTGTTGTAAATAGTTAATAAAAACAATTCTGTTATAATATTCCATTATTTTTTTTGAAACTGCTTCATTTTGGATAAGCCTAAATCCACCAGAATTTTTTAGTTGCTGAATAGTGGCATCATTAATTGCTAAGGGAGTACTCCTTGAAGAAAGTCGCCCTGTGTAATATAATGGTGAGCCAAAATTTTTTACATTAGGGCTGTTAAGAAGGTTTATCAAAGAATCATCTTTCTCAAGAAGTACAGAAATATAGTTTATGTTTTTAGTAAAAGCAATTGTGTCCTGTTTCAGGTCTTCAACAAGATTTTTAATATATTTTTCTTCCCGTTCTTTTTCTACCTGATGCTCCCGAATATTTTCAGCCAAAAAACCACAGAACACTGCCAAGAATAACATTAAGAATTCAAATAAATAGTGCTTCCATCCGTGTCCTGGTGCTTTGTGCAAGTCATGTGCATGTACTTCCATAGTTTCAGTTTCTTGATTTGAGTTAATAGTGTCATTGTTGGTAGTAGGAGTATTTTGGTCGGATGGATTTTCTAAATGATTTTTTATCGAATTATCCAAATGTTCTTCGTCTGTATAGTCTGCCATTTATTTTAATTAATTGAATTTATAGAGAGAACATTTCCTTTAAGACCACCATCAAAGGAATTGTAGTATTAAGTTTATGAATATAATAAAAAAAATCCGTCCCAATCCTGACCCAATTTGGAATTAACTGGATCTGATTTGAGGTTATCTCTCATGTAATAACTAGTTGCTTTCTAATAATCTTTTCTTAACTAGCTTCTTTACAAATTCCTTTTACAGCTTGCTATAGGCACAAAAAAAGAGCACTAATTGCTTAGTGCTCTCACAGTCGACATGACTATCCTTACTTCGAACCAAATATGGGGGGATTGGGAAAAATTGATTGGGTGTTTTTGGGTAACTATTTGGGTATTTAAATATTAATTGGGTATTTTTGGGTAATTATTTGGATAATATGAAATACTCAGACTTCACAATCACTAATAGAATGCTTTCTCTTATCAGTGAAATTGATGAATTTAAAGGTGCTTGGAAGGCATTAGGAAAATTGGCGCCCGATCAGTTAATCTCCTTAAAACGAGTAGCAACAATTGAAAGTATTGGATCTTCTACTAGGATTGAAGGAAGCAAATTAACTGATAAAGAAGTAGAGATGCTGCTTTCAAACTTAAGTATTAAAAAATTTGATTCTATAGACGAGCAAGAAGTTGCGGGTTATGCAGAAGTGATGGATACTATTTTTCTTCATTATAAAGTGATTCCTTTTAAAGAAAACTATATCAAGCAATTTCATAGAGATTTATTAAAACATAGCGATAAGGATACTAAACATCGGGGAGAATATAAGAAGCATACAAACCATGTAGAAGCCTTTGATGCTTCAGGTAAAAGTCTTGGAGTAGTTTTCGAAACAGCAAGTCCTTTCGATACACCTTTTCAAATGCAAGAATTGGTTTCATGGACAAAGGATGCAATAGAATCTAAAGAATTGCATCCGCTAATCATCACAGCAATGTTTATTGTTAGATTTCTAGCCATTCACCCTTTTGAGGACGGGAATGGGAGATTATCTAGAATACTAACAACCTATCTATTATTACTAAGTGGTTATGAATATGTTCATTTTAGTTCCATGGAGGCAGTTATTGAAAACAGTAAGCAAGGATATTATCTGGCATTACGACAAACGCAAGGAACAATAAAAAATGATCATCCAAATTGGGAACCATGGGTATTGTTTTTCTTAAATACCATGAAACAACAAAAAGAAAGACTTGAAACAAAAATTGAGCGAGAAAAAATTCTAATGGCAAAACTGCCAGATTTGTCATTGCAAATTTTAAATCTTGTTAAGTCAAGAGGGAGAATTACAATAAGTGAAGTAGTTACACTTACCAATGCAAATAGAAACACTATCAAAAAACATTTAGAACAATTAGTTACCGCATGCCATTTAGAGAAAAATGGAATAAGTAAAGGAGTTTGGTATTCGATAAAATAAAAAGAGCACTAATTACTTAGTGCTCTCTTAAGTCGGGAAGACAGGATTCGAACCTGCGACCCCCTGGTCCCAAACCAGGTGCGCTACCGGCCTGCGCTACTTCCCGATTAAAGGTTTTATGCCGATACCCTCTTGAAAAAATTGAGCGGTGAGGGCGGGATTCGAACCCGCGGTACAGAGTAACCCGTACGGCAGTTTAGCAAACTACTGATTTCAGCCGCTCATCCACCTCACCGTCCTTACTCTTTTCAGAGAGGGCTGCAAAAATAGGGAGCTGCGTTCTAATTGCCAAAAAAGGATGTATAAAATATTAAAATAAAAATCCCGAACTGGTTTTAACCAGTTCGGGATCAATCAACTATTCAGCTTATTGCCTTACATAGCAGCTAATTGTACTTTCTGTGTCAACTCCATCACATTCTCACGGAAGATACTATCCGTATCCATCAAATCTTTTACCGTTTGACAAGAATGTATCACCGTAGTATGATCGCGACCACCAAAGTGCTCACCAATCGTTTTTAAAGAGTTTTTAGTGAATGCCTTCGCCAGGTACATGGTGATCTGACGAGCCTGCACGATCTCACGCTTTCTTGTTTTGTGTAATAATCTATCATAAGGCACATCGAAATACTCACATACCATTTTCTGAATGGCATCGATGGTAATTTCTTTGCTGCTGGTCTTCACAAAATTGCGTAACACTTTCTTCGCTAACTCCACATCAATGTCTTTCTTATTCAAGGATGATTGCGCTAATAAGGATATTAAAGCACCTTCTAATTCACGCACATTGGTATTAATATTATATGCTACATACTTGACCACTTCCTTCGGCATATCCAAACCATCATTCTTCATTTTCTTCTCCAGAATCTCAATCCTGGTTTCGTAGTCTGGAATTTGTAAGTCGGCACTCAATCCCCAACGGAAGCGACTTAATAAACGCTCTTGCATGCCATCCAAATCTTTTGGTGCCTTATCAGAGGTTAACACCAATTGCTTACCACTCTGATGTAAGTGATTAAAAATGGCAAAAAATGCATCCTGACTTTTTTCAGCCCTGCTAAAGAACTGTACATCATCAATGATCAATACATCGATTAACTGATAAAAATGTATGAAATCATTTATAGCGTTATTGCGACTATGATCCTGAAATTGATTAATGAATTTTTCGCTGCTCACATATAAAACCACCTTTCCAGGATGGATGCGTTTTACTTCATTACCGATAGATTGAGCCAAATGTGTTTTTCCTAAACCAACACCTCCATAAATAACCAATGGATTAAAAGAATTACCTCCTGGCTTTTCTGCAACAGTCTTACCAGCTCTGCGTGCAACCCTATTACAGTCTCCTTCAATAAAAGAATCGAAAGTGTACATATGATTCAACTGAGGATCGATCTGCATTTTCTTTAAACCTGGAATCACAAATGGATTCTTTACAGGATTATCAATAACTAATGGAAAATTCATTTCATTGTTATTGTATGTTTTCATATTGCTTGCAGGAATATCCATCGATCCATTGCGACCATTGGTATTTCCACTGTCAACCATAATGCGATATTCTAATCTTGCTTCTTTTCCTAATTCACGTTTTAAAGTCTTCGCTAAAAGATTTACGTAATGCTCCTCTAAGTATTCGTAGAAAAATTGACTCGGAACTTGAATCAATAAAATGTTTGCCTTAAGCTCTATGGGAGAGATTGGTTCAAACCATGTTTTGTAATGTTGCCATTCAACAATGTCTTTAATAATTTTTAAGCAATTGCTCCAGATTAATTCAGCGTTTTTAGCCATACAAAATTCTACTTAATATAATGAGTTATAATATTCTATTTTTTACCAAATCTGGTCACTTACTTCTTTTCAACAAGTTATCCATTTTATTTGAAATGTGGAAAACTTAAAAAAATAATTAAGGGGCTGCAATATGTACACTTTATGTTGAAAAAAAAATTTTTTATTTAGCTGATTTATTGATTATAAAAACGATAAAATCAGTTGAAAAAATAATTTTCATATTATAATATTTTATAATTCAATTGACCTGATTGAATTACAGCCTTTCATTATATTATTATCAGCATATTCACTTCTCTCGGTTTGGGAAATTCTCCTCTTTTTTAATTAAATATTTTAAAAAAAATCTTCCCATGGGATTTGACTAAGCAAGCTGTTTATCAATATTTCGTCAT
>CAIJZG010000271.1 GCA_903825065.1 uncultured Bacteroidota bacterium | reverse complement strand
GCTCTTAATTGCATTGTTGCCATTTTTATCTCCTTATGTTAAGCAAGAATGTGTAAGGCCCTTAAGGCGCCCTACAAGTTAATTATATTACAAATCTGTGTCTGTGTCTACTAAATTCTTTTTAATTTCTTTCAAAATTAATCTGTTCATATGTGTTTCTTTAAATTTACGATATCTATCTAACAATGGAATCCAAGGATCCCATGTAGTAGAATTGTTTCCCGAATTAGCATATTGCTGAAGTTTTTCACTCATTTCAAATCTTACTAATTTTACAGGGTTTTCCGAATTAAAACTAACATACCCTACTGTTTCATCTCTTTCTAATCCAAATGTGTTTATACCAGGATGTAGACAATATTCTAAATTAATATTTCTAAACCATTTTGAAATATTAAGTCTTCCAGGAACTAACGACGCATATTTTAAATGAGGCACAAATTCAAAATACGGTGATGTCAGTGTAATTTCAATATCGTCTTCGGTAAAAAAAATCCAACTCAGTCCGTATTCCATCATTTTTCGGCCTTCTATACTAGGAGGTCGGGAACACCACGCATTTATATGGTTTGGTTCTTTTCCTTTTACAGTTCCATCTTCTAAAAAATCATAATGGCTAGAAATTGGATTTTTTAAAGAAAATGTATTTCTGGACAAATTTGAAAAAGCAGGACAATAAAAGAAATTGGCGCCTTTTACAATATTAGTCATTAATGGTCGATTTTGTTCGAATACACTTACTGGATCAGAATATAACATATTCCAATCCATCCCATCACGACGTTTAAAGGCAGGGCTCCAATAAACAATGGAAGATTTTTCGGCCATTGTTATTTCTTTTCTTCTTTGTCAACTTCTGTGAAGCTCGCATCAACTGTTTGTTCTGCTGGTTGGGCAGACTCAGTTTGCGCTGGGGCACTTTCAGCGGCTTGTTTTTTGGCCATTACTGGACCAGCGGCATTAAAAAATGCCTCAACTGAAGTTTGGATCGCATCTTTATCTTCGCCAGCACAGGCTGTTTCAACTGCCTTAACTGCGTCATCAAAAGCTGTACGTTCTTCTTCAGTTAATTGATCTTTGTACGTTTCATAATCTTTCTTGATACTGTGTACAGTACCTTCAGCATTATTACGGGCATTGATCAATTCTGCTGCCTTCTTATCTGACTCAGCATTTTCTTCAGCTTCACGAACCATACGTTGAATCTCAGCTTCTGTTAATCCTGAATCACTCTTGATAGTAATCTTATTTTCTTTGCCAGTATTTTTATCTTTGGCACTTACGTTAAGAATACCGTTGGCATCTATGTCTAATGTAACTTCAATTTGTGGGGTACCGCGTGGTGCTGGTGCGATACCTTCTAAATTGAACTCGCCTAATAGTTTATTATATCTAAACAAATCACGTTCACCTTGTGCTACTTTAATAGTTACAGCCGGTTGATTGTCATCTGCTGTGCTAAATGTTTGACTGTGTTTGGTTGGAATAGTTGTGTTCTTAGTAATCAACTTAGTAAACACACCGCCCATTGTTTCAATACCCAGTGTTAATGGTGTAACGTCTAACAACAATACGTCTG
>CAIJZG010000270.1 GCA_903825065.1 uncultured Bacteroidota bacterium | reverse complement strand
TTTACCAGTATTGTTTGATTGAACGAGTTCCACACCTCCTGTTAATTCCAATGCAATAAATGTGGTTCCGTCTTTTCTGGTTCTTTCAGAATAGTTTGTGATAGTGACCATTGTTTTTAAGTATTTTGATTGTGATTAAATAATTGAGCAGGCAGAATATCCGAACCTAGGAGGGTACCCCTGGTGCTCGAGATGTGGGAGGGGTTGTGATTGGGAGTGGGCTGTTCTCTCATGTACACAAAAAACTATTGTGCTTATATAGCATAACTAAAAAAGTTATTGGCTAATAGGCATAAGGGGGCTATAATTAAATTGATTAGAACATGGGGGGATGGTTAAAAAAGGAGCTTGGGCTAGAAAAAAAAATTATAATTTGTACTACATTTTCTACACTAACTACACTATGGAAGAATACAAAATGTGACCCAAGAAAGCATTAATGCTATATTATTATATATTGAATCCACAAAGCTTGTAACACAAAATAATGTCTGGAATTTGGGCAGAGGGTTTGTACACTATTCTCTTGTACAAGCAAATAATTGGACACAACGGCCAATTGGCCATTATATACTATAGAGAATATTTTACGTAGAGAATGATGTTTTATTATCCAGTTGTTTCCAATTATTGCAGAAGATGTATGCAAAATGTATGCAACAAAAAAAAGCAGCTATGAATTTTACTTCATAACTGCTTGATTTTCAAGTGGGCCCAACAGGGCATGATCCTGTGACCCCCTGATTATGAGTCAGGTGCTCTAACCAACTGAGCTATAGGCCCGAAAACAAACGGGTTGTTTTCAAATTCTTCGTCTATTTCAAAACCTGTTCCTCTAAGTGAACAGTCCATTTTCTTGGTTGATGGGCGGCAAAAATAAGTATTTATCTGATATTTCAAGCCCCATTTTAGTCTTCCTACAGATAAAGTTATTTTAGGACAGGACACTCCATGCTTACTCCATACTTAAGCCGTGGATTACCCGTGGATACTTCACCAAAAGCCGAGGATTATTCTCAGCGGTTTTGGGTATTCATTTTATCCATTAAATTAATGACGCTTATTTCCATTGAAATTGCGCTGCCCTCCGCCGCCATTTCCCCGACCATTGCTTCCACCCCCTCTTAAAGGCCTCGGATTATAAGCTGGCGTTTCACCAAATTGCTCAGGAACCTGTGCCTTCGTCACAGATTTTTCCAAAAGAGTTTCAATGGCGGCAAATTTTTGCTGCTCCTTCTCACTCACAAATGTATAGGCTGTCCCCTCATTCGATGCACGTGCCGTTCTGCCAATTCGATGTACATAATCTTCCCCATCATTCGGCACATCAAAATTGATGACTAAATCAATATCCTCTATATCAATACCCCTACTTAATATATCGGTAGCTACTAAAACTTTCAACTTTTTATTCCTAAAATCCAGCAAAACCTGCTCACGCTTCGTTTGATCCAAATCAGAATGAATTTCTTCGACCGATAACTTTGCCCGCTTTAACTCTTGTGTTAATTGCTTTACATTTTGCTTTTTAGAACAAAATACAATCACACTTTGAAAATCCTTTAAATGCAAAATATATTTGACCAAAGGAATTTTCTGAGGCTCATAAACTATAAATGCTTCCTGAACAATCTTCTCTGGAGGTTTTGAAATTGCAATATTAATCTCCACAGGATTTACCAGAATTTTTCTTGCCATCTCACGCATCTTCATTGGCATGGTGGCTGAAAACAATAAGTTCTGTCTCTGTTTTGGTAAGAAAGAAATAATTTTCATCAAGTCATCATGAAACCCCATATCTAACATCCTATCGGCTTCATCCAAAATCAAATACTTCAATCCTTTCAATTTCACATAACCCATATTCAAATGCGCAATCATCCTGCCTGGTGTACAAATCACCATATCACATCCTTCGCTCAAAGCTTTCTTCTCAATACCAAATGAATTACCATCGCCTCCACCATACACGGCAATACAACTGATAGAAGTGAAATAAGAAATACCCTCCATTGCCTGCGCAATCTGCACAGCTAACTCACGTGTTGGCACTATTACCATTGCGTTAATTTGATGCGCATCGTGCGGAATAGTTATCAGCTTATTCATTAACGGCAATAAAAATGCAGCCGTTTTACCTGTGCCTGTTTGTGCACTAACTATCAAATCCTTTCCTTCTAAAATGGGCTGCATTACCATTTCCTGAACAAGTGTTGCAGTGGTATATCCCATGGCATCAATACCTTCCATCAATCTTTCGTCGAGTCCAAATTCACTAAAATTCAAAATGCTTATTGTTTAATTACTAATCTATTGTTGTAAAGATAGG
>CAIJZG010000269.1 GCA_903825065.1 uncultured Bacteroidota bacterium | reverse complement strand
GGATACATTCTTAAACATCATCGAAGATGCTGATGTGTTAAGTGGTTGGAACTCGGAAGGCTTTGATATTCCGTATACTACTAACCGTGTAACTAAAGTACTGAGCAAAGAGGATACAAGGCGCTTTTGTTTGTTTGATCAATTTCCTAAACGCAGAGAATATGAAAAGTTTGGTCGTGATAGTGTAACCTATGACTACATTGGTCGCGTTCATTTAGACTATCTTGAGCTGTACCGTAAGTATACGTATGAAGAACGCCACAGTTATAGACTTGACGCCATTGCGGAATATGAGTTAGGTAAACGTAAAACACAATATGAAGGTACGCTCGACCAATTATACAACAACGACTTTAAAACATTCGTCGAATACAACATTAATGACTGTAAGCTACTTGACGATTTAGATAAGAAACTAAAGTTCATGGATCTTGCCAACACACTGGCACATGAAAATACAGTTCTACTGCAAACAACAATGGGTGCGGTAGCTGTAACTGAACAAGCTATTATTAACGAATGTCATCGTAGAGGTATGCAGGTTCCTAACCGCACTAAAATGAGCGAACGCGAAGACAATGAAGGTGCGGCTGGTGCGTATGTGGCTCATCCAAAAGAAGGTATTCAAGACTGGGTTGGTTCATTAGATATTAACAGTCTTTATCCGTCGGCTATTCGTGCGCTTAACATGGGGCCAGAAACTATTATTGGTCAGTTGCGTCAGACTAAAACAGAAGAATTTATCGAACTGCAAATTGCCAAGGGCAAAAGTTTTGCGGCAGCTTGGGAAGGTAAATTTGGTGCCGACGAATACGAAGCAGTAATGAATCAAGAAATTGGAACTGACATTACTATCGATTGGGAAAATGGAGATGTTGATGTCGTAAGTGCGGCAGAAGTTTATAGACTTATATTTGAAAGCAATCAGCCTTGGATGTTATCAAGTAATGGCACTATCTTCACTTATGAAAAAGAAGGTATTATCCCAGGTTTACTGAAACGCTGGTATGCAGAGCGAAAAGAAATGCAGGCTAAATTAAAAGAGTCTATTAATGCTGGAAACAAAGTAGAAGAAGAGTATTGGGACAAACGTCAACTGGTTAAAAAGATTAATCTCAACAGCCTGTATGGCGCTATTCTTAACAGTGGTTGTAGGTTTTTCGATAAGCGAATCGGTCAAAGTACTACGCTAGTGGGCCGACAAATCGCCAAACATATGGCGAGTAAAGTAAATGAAATTATTACAGGCGATTACGATCACGTGGGTAAAGCAGTTATTTACGGTGATACTGACTCCTGCTATTTTAGTGCGTATAAAACATTAAAGAAAGATATCGACAGTGGCTTAATTCCGTGGAGTAAGGAAAATGTAATTCAACTGTATGATCAAATTGGTGAAGAAGTTAATGCAACATTTCCGCAGTTTATGTTGGATACATTCCACGTGCCAAAATCGCGAGGGGAAGTTATTAAGGCAGGGCGTGAGATTGTTGGTAGTAAAAGTTTATTCATTACTAAGAAACGTTATGCTGTATTATACTATGACAAAGAAGGCAAACGTGCGGACGTAGATGGCAAGCCTGGCAAGATCAAAGCCATGGGCCTAGATCTTAAACGCAGTGACACACCAGAATTTATTCAAGACTTTTTAAGTGAAATATTAGAGATGGTACTCACTGGTAAAGAAGAGCAAACTGTGCTAGACAGCATCAGCGAATTTAGAAGTAAATTTAAAGCCCGGCCGGGCTGGGAAAAAGGAAGTCCTAAACGTGCAAACAAAGTTACAGAATACGAAGCAAAAGAAAAGAAAGCTGGCAAGGCCAATATGCCTGGTCATGTTAGAGCTAGTATTAATTGGAATACACTCAAACGAATGTACAACGACAAATACTCCATGAATATTACCGACGGTCAAAAAGTTATTGTTTGCAAACTCAAACCTAACCCATTAGACTTTACAAGTGTAGCTTATCCTGTAGATGAGCTACGACTTCCTCAGTGGTTCAAAGACTTACCCTTTGACCACGCAGAAATGGAAGCTACAATTATTGATAAGAAATTAGACAATTTAATTGGGGTACTTAAATGGGATGTCAGAAGTACCGAAGAAAAAAATACATTTAACAGTTTATTCGAGTTTTAATATGAAAATTATAATCGCAGGATATGGCTTTGTAGGCAAAGCAGTAGCAAGAACATTAGAAAAGAAACATGAGTTGGTCATTATTGATCCCAAATACGGCAATGAATCTATTGCAGATCATGTGGACGCAGACGGCATTATTATATGTGTGGGGACTCCACATACTATTGATCAAGCATGCGACGACAGTCAAGTACATGCTGTAATGAAATCAGTGCCGGTGTTTATGCCGGTGCTGATTAAATCCACTATTGTACCAGACCAACTATTTGCAATACAATCAGCGTATAACGATCATAGTATTTGTTATAATCCAGAATTCCTTCGTGCTGTTAGCTCAGTAGAAGACTTTGCCAATCAAAAATACATGGTAATAGGCGGAGAAGACCCCGAGGGATTTTGGCAAGAATTATTTACGTCAGTATTACCCGATTGTAAATTGTATTTTTATTGTAGTGTGACCGAAGCATCACTAGTCAAATACAGTATTAATAGTTTTCTAGCCACTAAAGTAGCATTTTTTAATCAATTATATGATCTATGTAATGCTAGCGGAGCCGACTACAATTTAGTAAGACAGATTATTGCACACGATAGTCGTATTGGTAATAGTCATACTGTTGTTGGATTGGATGGCGACAGAGGATTTGGTGGTGCTTGTTTCCCTAAAGATACCAATGCTTTAATTGAATATTCGAAAAAGGCTCAAACACCTTTGACTATATTAGATACAGCAGTAGAGTATAACAAAACGATAAGAAAAAACTCTTGACATTGTCAAGAAAACCTATATAATAACACAACATGGAGAATCATATGAAAGACTTTTTACAAGACCTAGTAGCACATACACACAGCCTAGGATTTTTGCCCTTAATTAAAATTAGTGCAACCGATAAAGAAACAGTTATCGAATCAATGGCCGAGGATCGTAGCGTTATTCTTAACGCGAAGACCAAAGAAGCTATTGACGATTTAGAAGGCGTGTTTGGCATGCCTAACCTAAATAAACTAGACATTCACTTAAAGTGTCCAGAATACAAAGAAAACTTTACTATCAAAGTGGTCAAACAGGAACGTAACGGAGAAACAATTCCAACAGGCCTACATTTCCAAAACGGTGCTGGCGACTTTGAGAATGATTATCGTTTTATGAACACAGAAATTATTAATGACAAACTTAAAACTGTCAAATTCAAAGGTGCAAGTTGGAATATTGAATTTGCTCCGACTATGGCTAGTATACAAAAGCTAAAGTTTCAAGCAAGTGCTCATACTGAGGAACAAACATTCCAAGTAAGAACAGACAACAACAATCTAGTGTTTAGTTTTGGTGATGCAAGCACACACGCAGGATCGTTTACATTCCAAGCAGGTGTTACTGGTAAACTAAAACAAGCATGGTCTTGGCCTGTTGTCCAGGTTATGAGTATTCTAAATCTAACCGGTGACAAAACCATGCGTATTAGTGATGCAGGTGCTCTACAAATTACTGTAGATAGCGGTATTACTGAATACGAATACATTTTGCCAGCACAGAGCAAGTGATGAATAAAAATCTAACAGCACATCAAAACGATTACGCATATTTCCTGCCAGCAACGTCGGGATTTTATAGCACCTATATAGGTAAACAACGTCACGGTGCGTATGTCGACCCGGCACGTATTCCTAAGAGCTTTGGCCCTTTGGGTATTGAAGCTATGAACTATCTAAATCCCAATGCGGCGTTTTACTTTGATCATTGTTTATATTCGGCTGGACACGCTAACTTAGATTTAACTAAATTTGATCCTAGCGAAGATATGTTCCGTAACAGAGACCGTACAACAAGCTGGGTGTTAGGCGACTCGGGTGGATTCCAGATTGGTAAAGGAGTGTGGGCTGGCGAGTGGAATGATCCGACAGGACCAATAGTTGCGCAACGCATGGCCGAAGCAGTTGCCAAAGGTATCGAACTAGTACCACAATTGCATCCGACCGGTGATCCTAAGTTAGATAAAAATGGTAATCCGAAATATAATAAAATTGATCACGCTAAAAATTATCAAGCACAGTTAGATGCGGCGCAGAAAAAACGTGAACAAGTCTTGGCCTGGATGGATGCATTAATGGATTATGGCATGGTCCTTGATATTCCAGCATGGGTCGGTCGTAGTCCAGTTGGTGCTAAAAACAGCGGTGTTGCTAATTATCCCCAAGCAGTTGCGGCTACCAAATACAATAATGAATACTTTATTAAGCATCGCACAGGTGCTTGTAAGTTTTTAAATGTATTGCAAGGTGAGAATCACGGACAGGCGGAAGACTGGTATCAGCAAATGAAAGACTTTTGTGAT
>CAIJZG010000268.1 GCA_903825065.1 uncultured Bacteroidota bacterium | reverse complement strand
TTATTTGAAATTAAATTAGATCCAGATTTCGCACTTGTCATAACACCATCCTTTACAGTCCACTGATTCGCTCCTTCTGCATGCCACTCATTCATATCTGATTTCCCGATTAAAGGAATAGGAGTACCCCAAACAGGTGCTACAGTTCTATCTAATAGTGGTGCACGGGTTCCAGTGAAATTATATTTCTTTCCATCGGTAAAAGTCATGGTACCTACAATCATTCCTGAGGCAATATCACCTTCAAATTCCATATTGCTGGTACCAGGTTCCCATTGAGGAGGGATTGAAAAACTAAAATGATTATTCACTAATTTCACTTCAGCAATCGGACGAGCACTTCCAAAAGCATACACAAACCTACCAATCAAGGTGCGTGTACCAGAATGTTGCACTTCTAACCAAGAGGGCAATTGTTTACCATCTTTTGTGATAACCAGGTCCCATCTTCCTTCAAGTGGAGATCCTTCAAAATTAAAATTTGCCAATGCAGTTGTTGTTCCAAACAATACAAAAATAGCAAAAGCTGTGAAAATTTGAAAAGACTTATTTTTTTTCATATGTATGCATTTAGTGTTTGATAAGTTGAATTTTATTTAACTAATTTTCTTCTACGTATTTTTTAAAATTGTTTAGAATTGCCTGCCAACCTGTTTTTTGTAATTCTAATGAATTTTCGGTTTCGGCTTCAAAAGTTTCAATGATCTTAGAATCATCTCCGATTGAGAGAAATTCTACAGATACTTTTCTATTATCGCCTAATGTATAATTCAAAAGTTCGTTTTCTTTGATCACATCATAAATGCCCCAAAAATCAAAGCTAAAACTTCCGTCTTTAGCTGCCATAACATAGGAAAACTTACCCCCAACTACTAAATCATTTTCAGCTTTCGGTGTATGCCAATCTGGAGAAGCATAGTTCCAATTCTTTACATGTTCAGGATCTGTAAAATATTGCCAAACAACTTCAATAGGTGCGAGGATTGTTGTTTCAACTGTTATTGAGTTCGGATTTGACATGATCGGATAAAATCTAAAATAATTAATGGTTTAAAAATATCATTTTTTAAATTATTCTCATGTAGAAATAGCAAAATTGTGTCTATTAAAGATGAATTAATGAAATAAACTTCTATTAATGCCTCACTGAAACCCTTCTTTCCGATTTAATAATATGTTCACGGCCTTCCAAGAAGGAATATGATCGCTTATGATCTTTAGAATGGCCAAAAAAGGAGTAACCAGTACCATACCAGGAATCCCCCAAAATAAAACCCCTCCTACAATTGCTACAAGTGTAGCCCAAGTGCTCAGGTTCAATTGCATCCCAACAATAGCAGGGAAAAACACATTCGATTCTAGATACTGAATAAACACGAATATCATGATCACGCCAATGGGATACCAGATCGAATCCTTAGTTACCAAAGCAATTGATACTGGAATTGAAGCACTAATAAAAATGCCAACGTAAGGAATCACCATCATAAAAGATGTAAGAATTCCATATAAAACTGCATGTTTAATTCCTAACAACAATAGCCCAATTGAATTAAGTATACCTACTATACAATAAACATAAAAATTTCCTTTTATAAAATTGAAATAAGAGAATATACTTTCCTGTAAGATCTCATGTAATTGATCTTGATATTTCGGACCTATAATAACTTCAAAAAAATGAACGAAGCTACTTCGATGGTACAAAAACAATGCTATATAAATGGGGATCATCACCAACATTAAAAAAGTTGACAACGTTGCGTTTAAAAGGCCTTTAAGAAAAGATGAAATGTCATTACTAAAATCAAAGCCCATTTTTTGAAACCAACTGAATTGTTCATTAGTACTAATACCAAAAGATGTTTCAATCCATTTGTTTAAAGCAGGAAAAAAACTCAATAACTTTTGATTAACTAAAGGAAGATCAGTTATAAAGCTACTAACCTCAACAACAAGTAGCCAAATTAGTATTACAAAAAGAATCAGTATAAAAAATAGTAGAATAGCAATTGCTAGGCTACGGGGTATCCCTTTTTTTTCCATTTTCTTACAAATGGGGAATAACAACATAGCAAACAATAAACCAAAGAGAAGTGGAACAAACAATACTTTACCAAGATATAAAATCAGACATGTTATAAACAAAATCTGCAGCCATTCCAAAATTTTGGAAAGTGCACTAGTTGATTGGATTGGCATTAACATAAGAACTTGCCAATAATTTGTATTGACTATTAAAGCTACACTATATAAAAACGGAATTTGATTATATTAGTGGAGTTCCCTTATCACCCTCATTTTATATCATTAAACTCGATCATTAAGTATACTTTCAGCAATTATCAGATCAATGGGTCTAGTTATTTTTATATTACTATATTCACCCTCAATCAAAAAGACAGGGATTCCAGTAGATTCAACAACAGTTGCTTCATCTGTAAATGAAGGATCATAGGATCTTTGAAAAGCAGGTAACAATAATTCAGTTTGAAAAGTTTGTGGGGTTTGAATGATCCTAACCTTGGTTCTATCTGCGACCACATTTGCATATCCTTCTACAATTCTAATACTATCTGTGGCTGCAACTGCAGGTATTGCACTACCCTTTTCTAGAGCTTGCTCATAACAACGATGAATCAAATCAACAGAAACTAAGCATCTAACTGCATCGTGCACAAAAACAATTCCATTTCTATGAATTACTGAAAGCCCATTTTTTACAGAATCAAATCGTGTTGTACCTCCTGTGATTATTTGAACCCTTTCTCGATCTTTCAAACTAGGAAGGATCTCAATTCCAATACCTAAAAACGCTTCAGGCAACACTAAAATGATTTGCAAATCAG
Organism: uncultured Bacteroidota bacterium; assembly: GCA_903825065.1. Lineage (GTDB taxonomy): Bacteria > Bacteroidota > Bacteroidia > Chitinophagales > Chitinophagaceae > Sediminibacterium. Next base: position 6,355 of record CAIJZG010000268.1, on the reverse strand, counting down.
TATACGCTTTAAGAAATTGTTCTAAAGTGTGCCAAAGTATAGGTTTGTCTTTTAAAAGCAAGAATTGCTTAGGTTTATCAGCTCCCATTCTTGCGCCCATTCCACCGGCAACAATAACTGCATATTTTCGCATTTCATTCTCCATGACATCAATTTATTTCAACAACAACTCACACTCATCTAAAAACAAAGCTTTATTAATTGCTGCTGTGCCAACTTCTTCACAAACTAAACCACCGGCAATATTTGCCATATCGGCTGCTAAATGCATATTTTTAGTAACTGCATATACCAATGAAGCAACAGCAATTACTGTATCACCAGCACCACTTACATCTGCAATATTGCGAACATGCGTTGGAATGATGCTAGCTTCTTTTCCCATTTGATAAAATACTCCTTTCTCAGACAGAGTAATAAATGAAATTTTATGATTCAATGACTTTTGTAATGCTTGATGCATTTTATCTAAAGTTGATAGATCAATTTGATCTATCAATAAATTAAATACTTCTTTAACTTCTTTTAAATTAGGCTTGAAAATATCTACATTTTTATATGATAAAAAATTTTTTCTTTTTGGATCAACAGAAGTAACAACACCATTTTCTTTACAAAGTGCGATTAGTTTTGAGATCAACCCTACCGTTAAAACGCCTTTGTTATAATCTTCGAATATTAATATATCCGGCTTATCATTTTTAAAACAAAGCTTTACTGCATCAAATAAAGAAGATTCCATCAAGTCAGAAATATCATAAGTATATTCCGAATCTAATCGCATCATTTGTTGATTACGGCTCATGATTCTTGTCTTATTCGTTGTAATCCGATCGTTCGATCGTACTATATATGTTGTATTAATTTGATGGCCATCCAACAATGATATTAGATCATTTCCATCTTCATCATTACCAATTACTGAAATAACAGTTGTTTGTGCTCCAAGAGAAGCTGTGTTTAAAGCCACATTGGCGGCGCCTCCTACCCTTTGCTCTCTTTTATCTAAAGACACTACTGGAACTGGTGCTTCAGGAGAAATACGGTCTGTATGTCCCCACCAATAAGTATCGAGCATTACATCACCAACAATAACAACTTTCAATTGATTAAACTGCTGAAACAATGTTTTAAAATCTGTAGAAGGCATATGTTACTCCGATCTTTTTTGATTATTAACGGCCAAATAATAAAGAGGAACACCTAAAGCTGTAATACCTAAGCCCCATAAAGAATAAGTTGGAGATGCCCATACTAATCCCACACAGAATAAAGTTCCCATTACTATATATATTAAAGGTAATACTGGATATCCAAATGCTTTATAGGGTCTTTCAGCATTAGGCAATTTTTTCCGGAGTATAAAAATACCTATGATCGTTAAAATATAAAATATCACAACTACAAATGAAACCATGGTTAAAAGATCTCCATATTTTCCACTCAAACAAAGTAGTGATGCAACAACACACTGAATCCATAGAGCATATTCAGGAACTGCATTTTTATTAAGCTCTCCAGTCTTCCTAAAAAACAACCCGTCTTTTGCCATGGTATAATAAACCCTAGCTCCTGCTAATATCAAGCCATTATTGCATCCAAAGGTGGAAATCATAATCATCACAGCAATTACAATTGTTCCAGCATTACCAAAAATTGCATTCGCAGCTGTAACAGCTACTCGATCATTTTCGGCGTATGCAATTTGTTGTAAGGGCAAAACATTCAAATACATCAAGTTTGCTGTTACATAAATTAATGTAACAATGAGCGTTCCGAAAAATAAACTCAATCCAATATTTTTCTGAGGATTTTTGATCTCTCCCGCAATAAATGTGACGTTATTCCAACTATCACTACTAAAAATACTACCTACCATTGCAGCAGAGATCGCCCCAATTAAAACGGCACCTGAAATAGGTTGCCAACTAGTTGGCTGTAAAACCCCAGCGGCATTTTTGGAACCTAAGTCTTGTAAAGCTGTGAATGCATGATGCCAATTCTCTGACCAAAAACTTTGCTTCGCCAATAAAAATCCAAATATGATCAAACCGAAAAGTGATACTAATTTAGTAACAGTAAAAGTTGATTGTATAATCTTTCCACCCTTTACCCCTCTTGTATTACTATAAGTTAAAAACACAATTAATGCTATCGCTAAAATCTGAGCAGCAGATATTTTTAAGAACCCAAGATCCAATAAAATATTCCCCTCACCTACTGTGGGAATCAAATAAGCTGTGAATCTGGCAAATGCAACACCAACTGCTGCAATGGTTGCAGTTTGTATCACCGAAAAAAAACTCCATCCAAATAAAAAGCCGACTAAGGGATTATACGCTTCTTTTAAATATACATACTGTCCACCTGCTTTAGGGTACATAGCACTTAGCTCACCATAGCTAACAGCTGCAGTAATGGTCATAAATCCTGTAATTAACCATACCAGGATCAACCATCCGGCACTACCAACATTTCTTGTAATGTCGGCGCTTACAATAAAAATTCCTGAACCAATCATACCTCCGGCAACTATCATGGTTGCATCGAAAAGTCCTAGCGTGGGTTTAAACTTGGCATTTGTACTCATAAAAAAATCCCGCTTTTATAAACGGGATTTGAAGATAATAAATATGATTGAAGTTCTTACTTCTTCTTGTATTGACTATTTAAACCAATAATCAGATCTCCAGTTATATTGTATACGGTGTCTTTCAAGTAGATTAGGTCTGGAGAATTGGTCATGATATAAGAAAACCCTTTATCCTTATTGTAATCCTTTAAGAAATCTTCGATTTTCTTTTTTACTTCTTGCAAACGCTTAAAGCTTTCATTTTGCAATTCTTGATTCATCATCTGTTCCTTATTCTGGAAAGTCTTTTCCATTTGCGATAGCTCTTGTTGTTTTCCATTAAGCTCTGCTTGAGACAAACTTTGTGCAGTCTTTTGTAACTCCTGATACTTGGCTACAAAAGTATTTTTCATTTCTGCTAACTGACGTCCGTTGTCTTGTTCCTTACCACGTAAAGCATTACGAACTTCTTTAAAATACTCGTAATGGTTTTCGATAGAATCCATTTCAAAATAACCAATCTTAAAATTACCAGAAGCTACTGCACTATTTGAATTAGTAACAAGTGCCGTTGTTTTTTTAGAAGAAAAATGCAAGTAAAATAAAATGGCAATAGCAATTGCCAAAGTAGTATTTATATAAAATGACGAATTTTTCATAAACCTTTTTTTTAATAATGGGGGTAGACTACTTTCTGTTCAAAATAAAAGTAGGAAGTTTTTAACCTTCCTACTTTCATAGATGATATATTAACAGAATTATCGCTTATTCTTCCTCATCAAAGCTCATCGCTTCGCGGGTTGTAGCCAATACTTCGTATTCTTCCTTGCTTCCAACAATCATATTGTCGAACTCTTTTTGTCCAGAACCAGCAGGAATCAAATGACCAGTAATTACGTTCTCTTTCAATCCTAACATTAAGTCAGTTTTACCTTGAATGGCAGCCTGGCTCAACACTTTGGTAGTTTCCTGGAACGACGCAGCTGAAATCCAGCTTTGTACACCCAATGAAGCTTTTGTAATACCCAATAATACTGGAGTTGCAGTTGCAGGTTTTGCATCCCTTACTTCAACTAGTTTTCTGTCGCTTCTACGAAGGATAGAATTTTCTTCACGGAATTCACGAACTGTAACTATTTGCCCAGCTTTGAATTTGGTACTCTCGCCTGATTCAGTAACAACTTTCTTATCGTAAATACGGTCGTTCTCCTCAATAAAGTCGAAGCGATCTTCCAAGTCTTCCTCTAAGAATTTAGTATCCCCTGCATCAACAATTTCAACCTTCTTCATCATCTGACGAACAATCACTTCAACGTGCTTATCATTGATCTTCACACCCTGTAAACGGTAAACCTCTTGGATTTCGTTAACAACGTATTCCTGAACTGCGAATGGACCTTTGATAGTTAAGATATCAGCAGGAGCAATTTGTCCGTCAGACATTGGTGTACCAGCTTTCACAAAGTCTCCATCTTGCACCAAGATCTGGCGAGTCAATGGAACTAAGTATTTCTTCACCATTCCGTCTCTCGACTCAACGATGATTTCACGGTTACCACGTTTAACGTTACCAAATGCAACAACACCATCGATTTCACAAACTATCGCAGGGTTACCAGGATTACGTGCTTCAAACAATTCTGTTACACGAGGTAGACCTCCAGTGATATCTCTTAATTTACCTAAGACACGTGGTATTTTCACCAAAACCTGTCCGGCTTTAACATCATCACCTTCTTCTACTCCGATATGTGATCCAACAGGTAAGTTATAGTGCTTGGTTTCTTTGCCACCTTCTACAACAATTGTTGGGATCTTAGTTTTATCTTTTGTTTCTATAACTACTTTTTCTCTGTGACCAGTTTGTTCATCTGCTTCATCGCGGTAAGTAACACCGTCAATAACATCAGAGAACTTAATAGCTCCATTTACTTCAGCAACGATTACGTTGTTGAATGGATCCCAAGTACAGATCACATCACCTTTCTTAACAACCTGTCCGTCTTTAACGTTTAAAGTTGCACCGTAAGGAACGTTATTAGTAATCATCAAACGATCGTTCTTCACATCCATGATACGAACCTCACCGGTACGACCAATTACGATACGAACTTTATTCCCTTCGTTGTTGATAGCGTCAACCGTTCTTAAACCATCAAATTGAATAGTGCCATCAAACTTAGCGTTCAATGTAGATTCGATGTTAGAAGATCCGGCAACCCCACCCACGTGGAACGTACGCAATGTTAACTGTGTACCTGGTTCACCAATTGATTGTGCAGCAATGATACCTACAGCATCACCACGTTGTGCGATATAACCTGTTGCTAAGTTTTTACCATAACACTTAACACAAACACCACGCTTTGCTTCACAAGTTAATACAGAACGAATCTCAACAGTTTCAATTCCGCTGTCTTCGATTTGTTTTGCGATATCATGAGAAATTTCTTCACCTGCAAGGATGATCAATTCTTCAGTTACAGGATGGTAAACATTATGCAAAGAAGTACGACCTTCAATTCTATCTGCTAAAGGTTCAATAATGTCTTCATTATCTTTCAATGCTGAAGTTGCATTACCACGTAAAGTACCGCAATCATCTTCTGCAATTACAACGTCCTGAGAAACGTCTACCAAACGACGAGTCAAATAACCAGCATCGGCAGTTTTCAATGCTGTATCCGCCAAACCTTTACGAGCACCGTGTGTAGAGATAAAGTAATCCAAGACGTTTAGTCCGCCTTTAAAGTTAGACAAGATCGGATTTTCAATTACCTCAGAACCAGAGCTTCCGCTCTTACGAGGTTTTGCCATCAAACCACGAATACCTACTAACTGTTTAACCTGTGTTTTACTACCACGGGCTCCGGAATCCAACATCATGTAAACTGAGTTGAATCCTTGTTTATCAGTAGCCATTTCGCGAATCAGGGTTTCTGTGATACGTGTATCCACACGGCTCCAGATATCGATTACTTGGTTATAACGTTCGTTATTAGTAATCAATCCCATATTATAGTTTTCCCAAACTTCGTCAACTTCTAATTTAGCATTATCCAATAATTGATCACGTAAATCTGGAACAATCAAGTCATTAACACTAAAGCTCAATCCACCACGGAATGCCATACGGAATCCAAGTGTTTTGATATCATCCAAGAACTTAGCCGTTTTTGGAACGTCAGTAATTTTGATGATATCTCCGATAATTTCACGAAGATTCTTTTTAGTTAATAGTGCATTGATATAACCCACTTCTACTGGAACATGTTGATTAAATAACACGCGACCAACAGTTGTTTCAATCAATTTTAAACTAAGTTTAGCATTTTCACGCACCATTGTTCTTACACGAATGTTGGCATGAAGATCCACTACTCTTTCATTGTAGGCTATCACAACTTCATCCATGTTGTAAAAAGCCATACCGCCACCTTTTATAGTTTCTGTGTCGGTTGTTTTCTTACCCTTGGTCATGTAATACAATCCCAACACCATGTCCTGAGAAGGGAGAGTGATTGGTGTACCATTTTGCGGGTTCAAAATATTGTGTGAAGACAACATCAATAACTGGGCTTCCAAAATTGCTGCATTGCTCAAAGGCACGTGCACCGCCATCTGGTCACCATCGAAATCGGCGTTGAACGAAGAAGTTACCAACGGGTGTAACTGAATCGCTTTTCCTTCTACTAATTTTGGTTGGAAAGCCTGGATAGATAAACGGTGCAATGTTGGGGCACGGTTTAGCATGATCGGATGAACTTTCAATATATTTTCTAA
>CAIJZG010000267.1 GCA_903825065.1 uncultured Bacteroidota bacterium | reverse complement strand
TAGTTTTTTTGATACTAATTACATCATATAAATTTTGATGGTATCGGAATTCTTCGCCAACTTCCTCCCAACTGAAAGCTGAATCATTTATTTTTCCATTGTTTAGGGCAAAAATATATTTAGATCCATATTTTGTGGATTGTGTTTCTCTTATATAAGCTTTCATCTCTGTTTTAAGCCCCTGGAGATATATCATATATATTAAATGATACCCGCCAACGTATATCAATAGACAAAATAATAATATAAAACTTATAGACTTTTTCACAAGTAGATTGGAAAAATAAAACAAAAGCGGGAAACCAACACACTAAAATGATGAGTATTTACAAACCATTCATTTCATCGAGCCTAGGTCTTAAGCGTTGCTTGCTTTTATTAAATATTTTTTGACCGTTATCGAACCCCTGCCTTAATTCTTTTTGTCGTTCCAGAGGAAGATGAATTGTGTCTTTACAAGCCTGAGAACAACATCCTTCAAATTTCGCAGCACAGTCAGGGCATTGTATAAATAATAAATGACAACCATCATTTAAACAATTTGTATGAACATCGCAAGACTGTGAACATTGGTGGCACTTAGCAATCACATGTTCTGTTATTCGCTCACCTAGCCTTTTATCAAATACAAAGTTCTTTCCCAAAAACTTAGGCTCTAAATCCAATTCTTTTGATTGGCGTGCATAATTGATCACACCACCTTCCAAATGGAACACATTTTTAAACCCCTTATGCAACATAAAAGCACTAGCTTTTTCGCATCTAATACCACCAGTGCAATACATAATGATATTTTTATCTTCATTCCCTTTCATCATATCAACAGCCATTGGCAATTGTTCTCTGAAAGTATCAGAAGGTATTTCTATAGCTTTTTCAAAATGTCCTACTTCAAATTCGTAATGATTACGCATATCAATTACTATCGTATCATTTTGATTCAACAATGCGTTCATTTGCTCCGCATTAACGTATTTCCCTTTATTTTCCATGCTGAATGTTGGGTCATCAATTCCATCAGCAACAATTTTATCTCGTACTTTTATCTTCAAAACCCAAAAACTTTTACCATCATCATCTACTGCAATATTTAAACGCAAATCGTTTAAATGATCTATAGAATACAAGAAGTTTTTAAAATGTTCAAAGTTCTCACTAGGCACACTTATTTGAGCATTGATGCCTTCTTTTGCCACATAGATCCTTCCAAATACTTTTAAAGCATTCAATTGTTTGTATAAAAAATCTCTAAATTCAAATGGATTGGTTACGGGGAAATAGGCATAGAAACTTATGGTTGTACGGGGAAATTTCTCCAGCATCAGGAGTTGTTTCAACTCTTCATTGGAAACACGATTATGTAAAACGGGCATGTTATTAAATTTCAGACATCCTTTTAAGAATGTTCCATGATTAATGTTTGGAGCTACTTGCAGGGTAGCCAAAATTTCGTAACAAAGATAGGAATTAAATAAAATAAAGCTATCGGCTATTGCTGCCTAATCTTAAAAATGGCATTGAGATCCTGAATCCACTTGGCCTAGACCCATTTTGTTCAAAGCCCTGTACATAATCAAATCTAAAAAGTTTTAAAATATTTTCAATTCCAAAATAGGCTTCAAAATATTTTGTATTAGGTTGAATAAACAAAGCAGATCCCCCTGTTACCAAGAAAAGATTAAGGCTTCTAAATCCTGGAATTTTATTCGTAATTAATCCATTTAAATGATACTCCAAATGGGCACTTGCATTAAGTTTGGATGTATTACTAAATTGATAATAAACAGGCAATTGAAAGCTACTTAAATAAGGTGTTGCTAATATAATTTGGTTCCCCTGAACGTGCTCATAATCCGGGGTAAATAATTTGTCGGCATTTATAAAGCCTCCTATTCCCAAAGCATAATTGAGCCTGCCACCTAATTTTAAATTCAAATTATCTGTTATACCCAGATGCCATTTTGTATAAGAAACATCGCTACCCAATAACCCATTAATTCCTTCAGTTATGGAAGCTCGGAAAGTAGGATATTTTGAACCGATATTAATTTTTTGATCAGGAAATTCTATATAATTGGAACCTGGTTTCCAACTTAAATTAATATTTATTATACTTGCCTTATTCGCTAACATATTTGATTGCGAAATTTCGGTTGGATAATTTGGAGTAAAATTTCTATTAGGAAAATCTCTCCAGTGTGTTATGTCAGCTAAATTTTCTAAAGGCTTTCTGTTTTGAAACTGAAATTCTGCTCCTACATTTAAACCGTAACCTATTCCAGCATTGTATGATATTTTAAAAAAATCTGCTTCATAGATTTTCATATAATTATATTCCTGACCCAAAGTGGTAAAGGTATTGAGTATAGGTAGAATTGGCGATTCATTATTAAACTGAAATACTTTTGAACCACCTGTTAAATTGATGTTCTTTAAATATGTTTTACCGAAATTATAATTAAAAGACAGGCTCGGGTTGAAATGATGATTTGCAAAACCATAACGCAAATCTGGTGTAATGGTGAACGATTTTCTCCCCTTATAATTTTTTGTAAAATAGGGCGCATAATCAATCACACCTCCTTCCACAGTATTATAGAAAAAACTGGTGAGCATTGGTGGAAATCCATAGAACTCTTTTTTCTTTTGAATATTGAATGAATTTCCAATAAACAAAAAGCCAGAAAGAGTAAATTTATTTCTCCTTTTATCCAGGGAGTCAAGATAATGCGGACTTTTTCTTTGTTCTTCCAGACTATCTAACTTTCGATAAGTCATCTTTTCTTCCAATACCAACGGTATAGGCCGAATGCTATCCCAGTATGACATCGTTTTTTTATTGGCACTATCTTCAAATTTCAGGAGTGTATGATCGAAAAATTTCTTTTTAAATATTGGATTTAAATTAAACTTATCATATACCTGCAAAAAATTACCATAAAAATCGAAACCAAAGATTTTACCTGAGGGATAAAGAACCTGGCTTTTTATTACCCAAACATTTCCCGTTGTAGGAACATATAATTGTTCTAGCACTAAAGTATCTATCAATTGCATTGCCTGTTCTTTCAGCAACTTAACTTGAACACTTTGAATACGCCATTCATCTTCAACTATATTAATATAACCAGAGAATAATGGTTCATATTTTCTTTTGGGTATTATTTTAATTCTACTAATTTCTTTTCCGTTTTCAAAATAGGTTCCCTCAAATTTGTAATTATAAAAATTTAGTGCATTATTGGCAATTGGAGATACAAAACCACGAGGATTCAAACCTCTACCCAATGATACATTATTCTCATATAAAGAGATAATCTGAGGATTAGCAAATCCGAAACCATCACTTTGTCCACCTACTTTAGAAGATATGACATCTATTTTTTTTGAATCAGGTTCTTCCACAGCATATTTAACTATCGATTCTGAAAGAAAGATCATTTTCTTTTTACTAGTATCACCATCTTCAAAATCAACTGACTTGCCTAAAAATTTCTTTGGGTAGTTCCTTAATTGTAATTGTCCCTTTAAATAGACTTCGCATTGAAATTTTTTGATTTCTTTCAAATGCTCTTCTCTCATTGAAATGGCTTTCCTAATTATAGCATAGGCTGGATCCTCTCCGCCTGATTTTACCACAACCTCTTTCAAATTATATTGTTGTTCTTCTAATTCAAAGTTTAATTCTAGGGAAGCAAAAGAGATCTTAATTTGTTTTTCTACTGATTTGTGACCAACGTGTTGAGCTACTAACCAGTATAAGCCAGGTGTTATTTCTAAAGAATAAAATCCTTTAGCATTGGCCGTTGTGCCCTTTGTTGTACCCATTATTAATACTGATGCAAATGGAATTGCATTCCCCGTTTTATCTTTCACCCATCCTGAAACCGTTGCGGAGTTAGCATGAAGAGTCAGTAGAATGAAAAGAAATGCAAAAAGCTTACGCATAGATGAATTTAAAACTAAATTAACGGGTTAATTCTACCATTAACAAACCATTCATCCTAATGAAAAGTATTTAACTATAGTTTATAAATATGCTTAATTTTTTCTGGCAGTGGAACCTGAAATTGCCGCCAAACCACTTACCAGTCCGCCAATCAATCCAGTAACAAAAATTAAAATCCAATAAGAGCCTCCAAGTGGTAAAATTTTGGCCACTTTGATTGCAAGAATATGTTCATTGGAAAAATCTTTAATTATTGCAAGAAGTGTCCATAATATAAACAGCCCTAAAAATCCAGACAAGAATGCTTTGCCAGATTTTTGATGAATACCCATCGCCACCAGAAAGGAAGTAATCACAAAAGACCACCAGGGTAATGTAGTAAATAGACCTATTGCAAATGCAAGAAATGCAGTTAAAAAAATAGCTGTAATAAATTTCATAAAATACATTTATCCATTAGTGAATGTCAGATGCCATTTTATTTTTTCATTTTTAGTGGCATTTTCTTTTGACAGGAATAATAGTTTAAAATATTTTCCTGCCACCCAACTATCTATAAAGTTATCGTAGAATTTAGATCCTGGATTTCCGCTTTGTCCGCCTGGGTAAACTCCATAAGCCTCAGTATAATCAGTCATGTGAACAATCATCCTCCAGCTTGGCCCATGAGCTGAAGTAGTTGCATTCACACAATTCTTTCCACCCCCAATTGGAAGATGCAGCCTACTTAAAGCTGGTAATTGTAATAGATGACTTACTCTAGTATCTTTGACAATACCCCAATCTAACTTCTTATCTTTTTCCAATTGTTCTAAATACACAGAAGCTTTTTTTACAGCTTCCATCACATCGTCTTCAATAGTCTCTATTTTGTCTGTGGTATTTACATTATCTGCAAACCGATAATTATTATTTTTTAACAGATTATCCAATAAAGTTGACCCATCTGGCCATGGCATTGGACTTTTAGCATTTTTAAAATCATCTTCCCAAACCACATTTTCTAGGCTATCCCAAATGGCATTAAAGACAGTTGCACCTTGCGCAGTTACTTCATTTCGAAAATTCCAATCTCGCATGATGTCAACATACTTTTTTTCGGTAGTAGTTAACTTTGAAACATTAATATTTTTCAGTAATACTGGTCTGGCCATTTCTGCAAAAACATCAAAATTTTCATTTTGTAAAAATTGCATATCCATTGTTGTGATACCATTCATTACAGACAATCTTTTATTGATCATCACACCTCTATAAACTGGGAAATTATTTGAAGTACCTAAATAATATGGATACGTGGAATCGGTAGCTTTTTGGTTTGCACTACTTACCCATCCTCTCTCAGGATTTTTAATCATTGGGTTTTCTGATTCGGGAATCATTCCCTGCCATTGATAGGTACTATCTATTCCAGGCATGATAAAATCACCTTGCCTTTTCCATCTTGCTACAAAACTTCCTTGTTGCTTTATGGCTATATCTCCGCTTTTTGAAGCAAATGCAAAATTCTGTCCAGGACAACTCCAATCAGCGATAGCTTTTTGATAGTCATCGAAATTTTTTGCCCTATTTAATTTATAAAAAGTCTTTAACCCAGTACCAGCTTTTGTTGCGGTCCATTTAACAGCTAGATATTGTGGATGAATAGTATCACTTTTATAATGTCGATCATACATGACTGGTCCCATGTCTGTCATAGCAATGTATTCATTCACATCAGGCTTGCCTTTTACTTTGATGGTTTCTAATCTCAGTTCAGCTTTCTTCCATTCTCCATTATACCAATACTCTTGCATGGAAGTATCTTTGAATTGAACTTCATAATAATCTAATACATCTCTACCAGCATTTGTTACTCCCCATGCAATACTATCATTAAACCCTATAATTACTGCAGGTGATCCAGGAAAGCTAGCTCCATAGGTATTATGGGTAGGTGTATTAATTTGTACTTCGTACCAGAGTGAAGGAAGATTCAAGCCAAGATGAGGGTCGTTACAAAGAATTGGTCTTCCAGATGCTGTTTTTTTACCAGCAACTACCCAATTATTGCTCCCATTATTTCTATTAGGTGTTATTGGACTTTCTACGGAACTTGAATAAATAGATTTGTTTAAATATGGAGAATCAACATCTTTCGGGGCAATTGGAACAATCGACGGTTTAAGAAAAGGAGTTCCTTTAGGTATAATGGGATCCAAAGAATCTTGCACATTTGGAAAAAGCTGTTCAAAAGCTTCGTACCCCAAATAATTTTTAGCATTAGACATTTTCAAATCCTGTTTTGCACCACTGCCTGTTAAGTCGTAAGACATGTACATCAAAAACAAATACGTTTTTAAAGGTGTCCAAGCTTCTGGTTTATAATCCATCAATTTGTATTCAAAAGGGATTTCTTCTGGCTTTAATGATTTGATATAGGCATTAACACCTTCCGTATACGCATCAACTGTGGCTTGCATTACATGATCCTTCTCCATTCGCTGCATCGTTTGTTCTGCGCCATATACCATCCCTAATCTTCTAAAAAAAAGATCGATATTAAGTCTTTCTGGACCAGCAATTTCACTTAATCTACCTGCTGCTACATAAGTTTGAAATTCCATTTGCCAAAGTCTGAATTTAGCATGTATAAACCCTTGAACATAATAAGCATCCAAATCAGTTTGAGCATAAATATGTGGAACTAAGCGTTCATCCATGAAAACATCCACTTTGCTTTTTAACCCTTCTAATTTTATGTTCCCTGAAAAAGAAGCATTTGAGGCTTCTGCATTCTGCCAAAATCCCTGTTGTGGAGATAAAAAATATCCTAACCTAGGAGTTTTTGTTTTTCCAATTGGCAATGCAGAATTTAATACAAAAACTAATCCTGCTGTTGCAGCTGTAGAAATTAAAAAAGGGGCTATTCGCATTTGAATGAATTGAATTTAAAAGTACTATTTCGCTATTACAATTTTGTATTTTGCTCCCTTAATTTTCTCATCCTTTACAAGGTCTAACATGGCATTCACCTTATTTTTTTTAACAGCCACAAAGGAATTAAAATCTTTTACAACAATTAAACCGATATCGTCTTTTAGCAACTTTCCTTTTTGTGATAAAAAGCCAACTATATCTACTTTATTTAATTTGTCTTTTTTCCCACCATTAATATAAATCGTAGTATATAAGGCGGGTTTAGGAGGTTTTTGACTAATTGGAATATCTAAAGGTTCCAAATCCTTTCTAATATAATTTGGCATTGGCTCTTCTCGGTTCATTAAAAGATAGGCCGTTCCAATAGCATTCATACGTGCTGTTCTACCATTTCTGTGAGTGAATTCAGCAAATGTAGAGGGTAAGTGATAATGTATGATGTGTTTGATTTCTGGTATATCCAACCCCCTTGCAGCAAGGTCTGTAGCTACCAAAAACAATACAGATCCATTTCTAAATTGAATTAAAGTTTGTTCTCTTTGCATTTGCTCCATCCCACCATGAAATGCCGCATTTTGAATTCCTTTTTCTTTTAATAAAATGGAAGTCCTTTCTACTGCATCTCTGTGATTACAAAAAATGATAGTTGACTCAGCCCCAATAAAACATAGCAATTGAGCTAAACGATCTACTTTATCCTTACTATCTGATAGTACCAATTGCAAACTCAATTGATCATTTTCTTCGTCATTAACCAGATGATCAATAACAAATAAATTTTGTACTCCTGCAAAATCAGGCACTTGAATGGCAGCAGTTGCTGAGACTAAGATTCGTTTGGTAATTTTTGGAATAGCACCAATTACAAAACTCATTTCTTCTTCAAAACCTAAGGCTAAAGATTTATCAAATTCATCTAAAACCAAGGTTCTAATCCCATCAACTAAAAAAGTTTCTCTTCTAATATGATCAGCAATTCTTCCAGGGGTTCCAATTAAAAGTGATGGAGCTTCCACTAGGTTTTGAATTTCTGTTTGCATATCATGGCCACCATAACAACAACTAACTTTAAAGCCAGTAGCCAATTTTTTCCATACTTGTTCTATTTGAATAGCTAACTCTCTTGATGGTACCAAAATCAAACATTGCACTTTATTGTTTTCTTCTTGCATTAATTCCAAAACTGCTAAAAGAAAAGCAATTGTTTTTCCAGATCCAGTTGGAGAAAGTAGCAATGTATCTCTATGCTTCAGAAATCCTGGGTAGGCATCCTTTTGCATTTCATTTAAAGCGTTTATTGAAACATTTTTCAATAACTCAGATATCTTATTGTCATTCCATTGCATAAGCAAAGATACTATTAAGTTCTCGGCTATAAATAAGCAGAACTATTGGATATTTGCACATTATTTTGAACTTTCAACAACTAAACATGGAACTTTCCATTCATACCAAGAATATTTTAGGGCTCCAACTTCCAACCGATCCACGCTGGGTAAATTTAGCAGAAATATCTATTGAAGCTATTTTAACCGACCACGCATATTGCGAACAGAAAGCAGCAACAAATTGTATTTCCTATATTCAGCGATATTCCGATTATAGTTTAATGGTGGAATCTCTGGCTCCCATTGTTACAGAAGAATGGGGGCATTTTCGAATGGTCTTACAAGAATTGAAAAAAAGAGGACTTGAATTAGGAAGGCAAAGAAAAGACGAGTATGTAAATAAGCTTATTGAATTTCAGCGAAAAGGAGGAAGAATTGAAGATCGTTTTTTAGATCAAATGCTAACCATGGCACTGATTGAAGCTAGGAGCTGTGAACGGTTCAAAAGGTTAAGTGAAGGTTTGGAAGATGAATATTTGAGAAGTTTTTATAGGAAATTCATGGAAAGTGAAGCAGGTCATTATACCCTATTCATAAATCTTGCTGATTATTATACCGACAAAAAATTAGTGAGATTAAGATGGAAGGAATGGTTGGAATATGAGGCAGGAATAATGGATGAAATGGCTATTCGGGGCGATCGAATTCACTAATAATTATCCTCTCTCACCTTTTTTAAAATAGTCTAGTTCAAGGGCAAGATCAAGAAAAGGATACTTCTCTTTGAGGTTGTTTGTCTTTGTATAATAGCGAGTTAAAAACTGAAGATGGTTTTCTGAGCTTGGGTTAAAAGGTTTATGTTGAAAAGCAAGATTGATTTCAGCAATTTCTTTCATGTCTGTTTTAGTAGTTTCATTCATGCAAGATTCTACTAATTTTTCCCATACATATTGAGTTGCTTGATAATTCGGATGAACCAAATCTTCCGCATAAAATCGATAATCGCGTAAATCATCTATTACCAATTCATAGGCTGGAAAATAATTGACATTTCCATTTGTTTCTACCAATTGATGTACCGCTTGTATTAAGACGGCTTTACTTCGATTGTTTTCTACTAGCCCTTCTCTCAAATGCCTAACAGGACTGATAGTCAATAAAATTTGAAGCTTGGGGTTGAATGAGTTTAATTTTCGAATGAGCTCATCAAAAATGGACACTATTTCTGCTGCTGTCATCAATCTTTTCTGAAACCATTCACTAGGTGCTTTATGATTATTGGAGGCAACAGCATGCAATTGGGCATTGGGTGCTTTTTCAGTTAGTGTATACAACCAAGCTGATCCAATAGTAATGATTAAGAAATCTGATTCTTTAAGATATAAATGAGCAATTGATATTGACTGATTGATTTTTGTGATACTATCTTCAGCAGTTAATCCTGAAAATCTACTATGATGATTCCAACTATGCCAGGCTTCATTTAACTGAAACAAATCAGAGGTAGTATATTTTTTATTAGAGATATAATCCGTAATTGCATTTACTACACTTAAGGGATTAAATAAAATTCCATGTGGATTTTCTAGAATTTGAAACTTATGTTTACGAAGTTTTTCACCAATATTTTCAGTAAAACAGGAGCCCATCAAAAACAATTTATTTTGTAATTGTATAGGTTGCTCTAATTTTTTAATATCGAATTCAAAATGAAACTTCATAATAATGTTATTTCATTCTTTGTTTCATCGCTTCGTACAAAATAATTCCTGTTGCAACAGAAACATTATAAGAATCAAACTTCCCAGCCATTGGGATTTTAAAAAACTGATCCGCTGCTTTTGCAATATACGGTTGTACACCCTTACCTTCATCTCCCATAATTAAGCAACAAGGACCATCTAATTCCAAATCTGCTACATTTTTTTCTGCACGCATTTCACTGGTAAAAACCTGTATCCCATTTAGGTGTAAAGTATCAACGGCTTTAAGTAAACTATTTACTCTGCAAACATGAATCAACTCTAATGCACCAGCACTGCTTTTCATAGCTTCTTCATTTAGCGCTCCAACGCCTTTATCAGGAATGATAATAGCATGTGCACCTGTACATACAGCTGATCTTGCAATTGCTCCAATATTTCTTACATCTGTTACACCATCCAACATTACTAACAAAGGAACATTCCCTTCAGAAACTACATGATCAATTACTTGTTGTAAATCCATATAAATAACAGATGCAACAAAAGCCATCACTCCTTGGTGGTTTGCCCTGCTCAAGCTATTTAGCTTTTCAATTGGGACTACTTGAATAGGAATATTTTTTTCTTTCGCTAAATGACGGATAGCACCAATACTATCTCCCTCCACGTTTTTTTGAAAAAATATTTTATCAATTGCTTTCCCTGAATTAATCGCTTCGATTAATGGCTGACGACCAATAATTAATTTATCTTGTTTTGGAGGCATAATTATTTTATTTAAGTTTCCCTTGAAGCAACATTAATTTGATCTTATAAATAGCTGCCACCGACATTGCATCGGTAATTTGTCCAGCTTCTACCATTTCATATACTTTTTCAAAAGGAAGTTTTTGAATTTGTAATTGTTCCGTTTCTTCCGGCTCTGCCGTTTTTTGAGTTATCCCTCTAGCTAAAAAAATAATGGCAAG
This sequence comes from uncultured Bacteroidota bacterium, assembly GCA_903825065.1. Classification (GTDB taxonomy): domain Bacteria; phylum Bacteroidota; class Bacteroidia; order Chitinophagales; family Chitinophagaceae; genus Sediminibacterium. Next base: position 2,662 of record CAIJZG010000267.1, on the reverse strand, counting down.
TTCATCACTCACAGAATTCGAAAGATGCATGGATAATAATGGTTCCCAATGATCGGCAATTAAACCTGTCTCTTCCAGCAATTCTCTTTTTGCGCCTATTAAAGGATCAACTCCGATTAAGCCCCCACCTTCCGGAATTTCCCAACTATATTGATCAACAGTAAATCGAAATTGACCTACAATCCAAGTATTCATCATGTCATCTAAAACTACTACTCCTATAGCTGTGTTTTTGAAATGGACTTTTCCATATATTCCTTTACCGCCATTTGGATTAATTACATCATACTCGGTTAATTGTATCCAAGGATTATCATATACCTGTTTTGAAGTTATTATTTTCCAAGGATTCGATTCAGTGTTCATGATTAATTATTTCTTAAACTAACAGGTATTGATATCATCAAATAAATGAGCACAATGGCAGCTAAAGTAAATTTAATGGTGGCAAAATAATGTGTCATCTGTAAAGAAACTACTGTAAAATTACCTGCTATTGTTTGCAACATCAATAAATTTTCACCAATATCTAAAACACCAGCAACAACTGCCACTCTTGCTAATGTTAAACCAATTATTTTAAAATTTTGATTTTCCCATTTTGTTGAAACCGCTTCACAGGCAAGTGCAAGAAATGCTACATATGATACAATGAATAAAAAATCAATCCAGATATTAATTTTTACTACCGACTTATCCCAAACTTCCATTAAAAATGCAACTTGTCTTGGCTGAGTTGCCATTTCCAACTCAACTATTCCCCGTGGACTACTATTTCTTTTAAGATTCGCCCCTTGCCATTGAAGAGTCGCCATCATTAAAATACAAGCAAAAGCAGCAACAAATAATTTCTGTCTCATCTTTATTGAATATTAAGTAAGGAAACTCCACCTAAAAATAAAAAACCTCCGCTCAACTTGCGGAGGTTTTTTGTATTTTTCAGAAAACCACTAAATTCCAAAAGCAGTTTTTACTTTTCTTACATAATCCAATTTCTCCCAGGTAAACAGTTCTACTTTCATAGATTTCTCTTTACCAGAAGGATCCTTGAAGGTTTTAACCACCACTTCATTCCTGCGACCCATATGTCCATAAGCAGCAGTTTCGCTATACATCGGTGTTCTTAATTTCAATCTTTGCTCAATGAAGTAAGGACGCATATCGAAGATACTTTGAACAATCTTTCCGATTTGTCCGTCAGTCATTTTCACTTTTGCAGTACCATAAGTATTTACATTGATGCTCGTAGGTTTTGCAACTCCAATGGCATAAGACACTTGTACCAACACTTCGTCAGCCACACCTGCAGCTACTAAGTTTTTAGCGATATGTCTGGTTGCATAAGCAGCAGAACGATCTACCTTACTAGGATCTTTACCACTGAATGCCCCACCACCATGTGCACCTTTTCCTCCGTAGGTATCTACGATGATCTTACGACCAGTTAAACCAGTGTCGCCATGTGGACCACCAATCACAAACTTTCCGGTTGGGTTGATATGGTATTTGATATCCGCGTTGAATAATTTCGCGTATTTCTTATATTTCTTCTTAACCCTTGGAATCAGGATATTGATGATATCGTCTTTGATCTTAGCCAACATTTTCGCTTCCTGATCAAAGTCATCGTGCTGGGTAGACACCACAATCGCATCGATTCTAACAGGTTTGTTATTATCATCGTATTCTAAAGTAACCTGACTCTTTGCATCAGGGCGTAAGTACTGGATCGCTTTGTTCTCGCGGCGAAGAGCAGCCAGTTCGATCAAGATCTTATGAGCCAGATCCAATGCCAATGGCATATAATCTTCGGTTTCGTTGGTAGCATAACCAAACATCATCCCCTGATCGCCTGCTCCTTGATCTTCTTTTTTCTTCTTGTCTACACCCTGATTGATATCAGCACTCTGTTCGTGAATAGCTGATAAGATACCACAGCTATTGGCTTCAAACATGTATTCGCTCTTGGTATAACCAATTTTGCGGATCACACCACGAGTAATTTCCTGCACATCCAAATAAGCTTTAGACTTTACTTCTCCAGCCAAAATCACCTGACCAGTAGTAACTAAAGTTTCACAAGCAACTTTCGATTCTTTATCAAAAGCCAAAAAATTATCAATCAATGCATCAGAGATCTGATCGGCCACTTTATCAGGATGTCCCTCAGATACACTCTCAGAAGTAAACAAATAAGGCATAGGTGTTTTTTATAATTTAATTATACAAATAATTTTTAAAAGTATTGCTATTGTGAATTAGCATTCAAATAAAATAATAGGCATAGATTGTTCATGTATTAATAGCAATATGTAATTATCAGATCTAAATGAGGTATCGATTAGAAAAATTACTTCCCAGAAACATCATTATATAATTCCATATACTCAGTTAAATCTGAATCCCATCCTTTGAATGGTACTGTTTTTTTGCCTTTTACTTTAGAAAATTCATCCATTAATTTCTTTTCTATTGTATCAGATCCAAAAGTAATAGCATCAGCATATGTGGCTCCACCTCTGAACATAGACGTATTATTATTTTCTTTAAAGCTCTCTAAGTCCTTTTCTTTGATATTTACGTTTATAAGGGCCTTTTTGATAAAATCCGGACCAAAATCTTCTGTAAAAGTATTTTGACCAACAGTGAAAATCACTTTGCT
>CAIJZG010000266.1 GCA_903825065.1 uncultured Bacteroidota bacterium | reverse complement strand
GTACCCATTCCAGATAATTAATACCACCATTTGCTAATTGCAGATTGGCAGTATTACTAATGGTATCTGCATTTTTCAATGCAGTACTTTCAAAGTATTGAACAGTATGTAAATCTTTGCTATATTGTAATAAGGCCGATTGATAAGTAGAATACATATTTTGTAAACCAATTTTGTAGTTATTTTCTGCAACCTGCTTATTTAACCTTGCACCAGCAATTTTCGATTTTTGGGCTTTTGCGAAAAGGGGGATGCCCACTCCAACCTGAACAGCACTAAATCTTGTATCGCTAGTATACAATTTATTATCTGCACCCATTCCTTTAATACTTGTATTGTTGTACCCGATTGTAAATCCCGGCATCAACAAACTTTTTTCCACTTCAATTATTGCATCTGCTATTTGTTGCTGATGCGAAATCATTTTTAAAATAGGATGTTCTCTCAACAAACTCGTATCATTAAAATTTATCAGATCCATTTTAAATTGCTGTTCGGAAGGACAATAAAGAACTGTAGTATTTAATAAAAGTTGAAACTGTAACTGTAATACAGATCTATCCTGTTCTAACTGTTGCATTTGAATATTTATTTGACCCAATTGAGTTTCCGCACTTGATTTTTCTAGTAAGTTTGTCTCACCATTTACCAGTCGTTGTTCAGCTCTTTTATAAAATGCCTGATATAAACTATCTGTATAAAAAAGTAGTTTGCGTTTCTGCTCAATGTAAAGAATAGTATAATATAGCTGAGACAAATCTTTCTTTAATAATGCTTGCTTTACAGCTATATTCATAATACTACCTTTCCATTCTTCTTGCATTAATTCTCTTTGCTTGTTATATACTTTAGGAAAAAGAAAGGATTGTGAAATTCCAAATTTAGAATCTGTATAAATACTATTAATCTGACCCACTTCTGCAATTAGATTTGTTTGAGGAAGATTTGCAGATGATTTAATTAAAGCATCCTGATACCTTGATTTTAGCTCTTCATTTTTTACTTGAAGATTATGTTGCATTGCTGTATCAATAGCCGCCTTCAAACTGATCGGAGTTTGCGCACGCATATTAGAGCCAGCTGTTATTAGCATGATTAAAATCACAACCACAGTCACAGAATTTTTATTTTTTTTCTTTTTTGGAGAAGTCTTTTCAAATGTCATATATAAAACAGGTAAAATGTATAGAGTTAAAAATGTTGCTATCAAAAGTCCACCAATCACAACTGTTGCTAAAGGTCTTTGCACTTCTGCACCAGCTCCATTACTTATTGCCATTGGGAAGAATCCTAATGATGCAACGAATGCTGTCATTAAAACAGGTCTTAACCTCACTTTGGTACCCATCAATACAATTCTTCGCAGATCCTTTATTCCTTCAGCCTTAAGTTGATTAAATTCTGCGATTAATACAATCCCATTCAATACAGCTACACCAAATAATGCAATAAATCCAACACCTGCACTTATACTGAAGGGCATCCCCCTTAATGCTAAAAAAATGATTCCACCAATTGCAGATAAAGGAATTGCAGAATAGATCAGTAATCCTTGTTTGAGAGAGTTAAATGCAAAATGCAATAAAATAAGAATCAATAATAATGATACTGGCACTGCAATCATCAATCTACTTTTTGCTGCGTTTAAGTTTTCAAATGCGCCCCCATATGTTACATAATATCCAGTTGGAAATTTCATTTGTTTCGCGATCTTTTCCTGTAATTCTGTAACAATAGTTTGCACATCTCTGCCCCGAACATTGAAGCCTATAACAATTCTTCTTTTCGCATCTTCTCTTTGAATCTGATTTGGTCCCTGTTTAATTTGAACATCTGCCAACTGACTTAATGGAATTTGCGTACCCTGAGGAGTAGGTATTAAAAGGTTTTGTATATCCTTCAAATCCTTTTTCTGTTCTCCGCTAATTCGAACTACTACATCAAATCTTTTTTCACCTTCAAAAAGCATCCCTGTAGTCTGACCCGCAAATGAAGTGTTTACAATTTTATTAATGTCAACAATATTCAAACCGTATTGAGCAATAGTATTCCGGTTATAATTGATGATAATTTGAGGCATCCCAGCCACTTGTTCGACATACAAATTTTTAGCTCCGGGAACAGTATTTACAATTGCCCCTAATTTATTGGCGTATAAAGCAAGAGTATCCAGATCTTCACCAAAGATTTTACAAACCACATCTTGCCTAGCCCCCGTCATTAATTCATTGAAACGCATTTGAACAGGGAACTGAAATCCTGCCGTAACACCGGGTACTGCTTCTAAAGCCTTACCCATTTTTTCACTTAATTCGTTGAAGGTTTTCGCAGAAGTCCATTCTTTTTTTGGTTTCAGAATCACCATCATATCACTAGCATCCATGGGCATTGGATCGGTAGGCACTTCCCCACTTCCAATTTTGGTAACAATTTTTTCTACTTCTGGGAACTGTGTCTTCAGGATATGTGCTGCTTTTTGAGTGTTTACAATCGTAGTATTCAAACTGCTTCCTGTTAAAACTCTTGTGTCCACAGCAAAATCTCCTTCTTCTAATGCAGGAATAAATTCAGCACCAAGATTAGTGAGCAATAGCACTGCAAAAACAAATAAAGAAAAAACTGAAGCAAGTGCAATTTTGGGAAATTGAATCACGAAGTTTAATGTTCTTTGATACACTCTTTCTACTTTCGACATCCATATATCCGAGATATTGGGTTTGTGTTTAATTTTTTTACTAAGAAATAAAGCACTCATCATAGGAATATAAGTGAGCGACAATACAAATGCACCAAGTAAGGCAAAGGCAACTGTTTGTGCCATTGGTTTAAACATTTTTCCTTCAATGCCTTCTAAAGTAAAAATGGGTAAGTAAACTACTAGAATAATCACCTGCCCAAAAACAGCACTATTCATCATTTTACTTGCAGACTGATTTACTTCCACATCCATTTGATTTTGATTCAACTTATTGATATTTGCAAAATGTTTGCTATGTCCAAGCCGATGCATTACAGCTTCTACTATAATAACTGCACCATCAACAATTAATCCAAAATCAAGTGCCCCCAAACTCATTAGATTTCCGCTTACCCCAAAAAGGTTCATCATAATAACAGCAAATAACATAGCCAATGGAATAACTGAAGCCACTAATAAACCTGCTCGAAAATTTCCAAGAAATAAAACCAAAACAAACACTACAATCAGCGCTCCTTCCAATAAATTTTGTTCCACAGTTCCGATTGCATTATTTACCATTTTTGTTCTATCGAGAAAAGGTTCAATAACAATTCCTTCGGGAACTGTTTTTTGAATTTGTGCGATTCTTTCTTTTACACTTTTTATTACATCGCTACTATTCGCACCTTTCAGCATCATAACCACAGCACCAGCTACTTCGCCTTGATCATTATAGCACATAGCACCAAATCGAGTGGCATTACCAATATTTATGGTTGCTACATCTCTAATAAATAAAGGATTCCCTGTATTTGTATTTTTAATGGCGATATTATTGATGTCATCAATACTTCCTAATAATCCTTCCGTACGGATATATAAAACAGTTGCCCCTTTCTCGATATATGCACCTCCCGTATTTTGATTATTTGATTCAATTGCTTTAAAAACATCCGCAATCGTAATATTGTAGGAAAGCAATTTATTAGGATCAACTTCAATAGAATACTGTTTTAGTTTACCACCAAAACTGCTGACTTCTGCAACCCCTTTAACTCCTAATAACTGACGGCGAACTATCCAATCTTGTATAGTTCTTAAATCAGTTTCGTTGTATTTAGTTTCATATCCTGCTTTAGGACGAACTACATATTGGTATATCTCACCCAATCCTGTGCTAACCGGACCAAGTTCGGGTGAACCAATTCCTTGCGGAATAATGGCTTGCACTTTCTGCAACCGTTCAGCTACTTGTTGTCGGGCCCAATACACATCAGTATTATCGTCAAAAACTATGGTAACTAATGAAAGTCCGAATCTAGAGAAGCTGCGAATTTCTTTTAGTCCTGATATATTGTTATTCGCTTGTTCAATAGGAAAAGTGATTAGCCTTTCTATATCTGTTGCTCCAAATGATGGAGCGATGGTGATTACTTGTACCTGATTATTAGTTATATCTGGCACAGCATCAATAGGTAATTTGGTGAATTGGTAGCTGCCATATCCAATCAGGGTAATAATAAATAACCCAACGATCAGTTTATTTTTAATAGCAAACCCAATTATAGCATTAAGCATAATGGTCTTGTTTAGGAATAAATAGATTAAAGGCCTTTGTGTGGTACAAAAGCATTGCGCAACTGATCTAAAACAATTGCATCAATAAATATTAACAAGACTTGGGCGGCTGCCAGATATTGGCTAAGTAAGATGGAAGGAGATCGTTTTGGTCAATATCGATTTTCTTTTCAGATACTAAAACAACCGGAGCTGTTATTGAAATATGTTCATTTAGAGGAACGAATTCATTAGCTAACACATATATAAAATCTCCTGAACTTTTGAAAGGCAATTGCATGTCTTTGCTATAGTCTTTGTCTTTAGTACTTCCATGCATATAATGCATATCCAAAAATTTCAGAAAACTAATGCCTTTCTCGGCCTGACGATGTTCTATAAAATGATTATAAATCATCGGCATTTTCAATAGCTGATAAGCATCTGTTGTGGAAAACAAATAAATACTTAGGAATAGTATAGCTATTGACTTTTTCAGGTTACAAAGATAATCATCTTATTTTAATGATTTTTAAAATGTAGACAAAACAGTGCTAAACCGTAAATTACGTAACTTTTAAAATGTAAGATGAAAAGAAGATATCAAGTTTTAGTTGTTTTGTCTGTCTTGTCGATGATTACTTTCCTTGATAGGATTGCACTTTCTTCTGCCAGTGGTTCTATCATGTCTGATTTGCATTTGAGTACTGTTCAATGGGGATGGATATTAGGCATGTTTACTTTGTCTTACGGACTATTTGAAGTACCCACAGGTTGGTTGGGGGATAAAATTGGTGGGAAGAAAGTTTTGATACGGGTGG
>CAIJZG010000265.1 GCA_903825065.1 uncultured Bacteroidota bacterium | reverse complement strand
TAGATACAAATTTACCTTCATACAATGCCCTGTCCCAAAGTAATAAATCTCTTACAGTACTATAAACGTTTTTATCTCCATAAATACAATCAAGTTTTTCCAATGGGAATGGTGCTTTATTATAATTATAAGAAGGAATATAATTTCCGGTGTCTTTGATACTAAAAATATAACTATTCTTCATCCCAAGGGGTGTAAAGACACTATCTCGCATATAATCAGGAAATGGCATTTTTGAAATTTTCTCCACTATTAAAGCCAACATAGCATAATTGGTATTGCAATAACTGAAGTGCCTATTGGGAGAGGCTTCTATTGGAGGATGTGATCGAATCATGTATTGCAATAATTCTTCATTGTTCGGAAATCCTTCAAAATCCGGGCTAGCTTTATAGATTTTATATTTCTTAATTTTTTTGCCCTTTTTATTCGTTACATAATAAGGTTCAGATCGTGTTCCATCTAGAAAATGGTCATATTTAGGAAGTCCACTACGATGTGTTAACAAATTTTTGATAGTTATATGGGCATAAGGAAAATTGACTAAGTACTTTTCAACGGGGTCGTCTAATTGAATTTTACCCTGTTCCATTAAGTGTAAAATCACAGTAGCCGTAAAAGTTTTAGATACAGAAGCAATATGGAAGGATGAATTTGCTGAAATAGGTTCCTTAGTTTTAAAATTAATTAATCCACGATAATCTTCAAACACTATTTCACCATTTTTAGCCAGTAAGATACTTCCATTAAACCCTGTTTTTAATAAAGCTGCAGGATATATTGCTTCTATTTTAGAGGCGTAATAGGCTTTTTCTTTTTCAGACAATGGTTTAAACTGAACAGAATCATGAATAACCGGCATTTTTTCTACCTTTGGAGCAGGTGTTTCACAAGCTAGCAATAAATAGGTTAAAAAGGTTACTAGCATTGATTTATGCATTTTTTCAGGTTTGCGATAAATGGCAAATATAGTGGGGGAAAACAGGCTTGCCAACCTTAGTGGAAAACTATCCATGTGTTGTGAATAGAATAAACATTTAATTTTACATCATGACCAAACAATCAGCAACTAGCTATCCAAAAGAAAAGATAAAGATTCTTTTTTTGGAAAACATTAGTGAAAAAGCGGTTCAACAGTTTAAGCAGAACGGCTATACTAATGTGAAGAAATTAAATGGTGCTCTTAGTGAAGACGACCTAATAAAGGAAGTAAAAGACGTGCATATGATCGGGATTCGATCAAAAACTATGATTACTCCAAAGGTTTTAGAAGCAGCGACTAAATTACAAGCGATCGGTTGTTTTTGTATTGGCGTAAATCAAGTTAATTTAAAAGCAGCCACTAAACATGGTGTAGCAGTGTTTAATGCTCCCTATAGTAACACAAGAAGTGTTGCTGAATTATGTATTGGAGCTGCTATAATGCTCATACGAAGGATTCCCGACAAGAACATTGCGGCTCATAAAGGCATATGGATGAAAGAAGCAAAAGGGAGTTTTGAATTAAGAGGTAAAACATTGGGTATCATAGGATATGGTAATATTGGTTCACAATTAAGTGTACTTGCCGAAAGCCTTGGTATGAAAGTTGTTTTCTACGATACAGAAACCAAATTACCATTAGGAAATGCGAGTGTGGCAAAAAGCTTAAAGGAGCTTGTTGCTCAGTCTGATATTGTTTCATTACACGTTCCGGAAACTCTTCAAACCAAAAATTTAATCAATAAAACAAACTTAAAGTTTTTTAAGAAAGGAGCTATTTTATTGAACTATGCCCGGGGTGAAGTAGTTGATTTAAATGCTTTAAGTGTAGCATTGAAAGAAGAATTACTAAGCGGTGCGGCAATTGATGTTTACCCTTGGGAGCCTGAAAAAAATGGGGATCGTTTTGAAAGTCCTTTGCAAGGTTTGCCGAATGTGATTTTAACCCCTCATATTGGAGGCTCTACTGAAGAAGCACAGCAAAATATTGGAGAAGATGTAAGCATTAAATTATATCAATATCTAGAGCGTGGTATCACAAATGGTTCTCATACTGTTCCAGCTATCGGATTACCACCAGTAGATGGTGCACATAGAATTTTACATATTCATAATAATAAGCCAGGTGTATTAAGTGCTATCAATACAGAATTATCTAAACATGGAATTAATATCGTTGGTCAATATTTAAAGACAAATGATGAAATAGGGTATGTGGTGCTAGATGTTGATAAAAAGCTTTCCAGAAAAGCGGTGGAGTTATTGAAAGAAGTGAAAGAAACAATCAAAGTAAGAATACTTTACTAACCTTACTTGAAATTAAAATTGAAGCCGTAAATGATTCAAGCATCATGCAGCTTTGTTTATCTTAATTGTTCTTTCATTTCCTTAATTTCTATTGCATCAACTAGTGTATTTTCAATAGTTTCATTCATAGACTTAGGATGATATTGCATGGAAGAATTTACTGTTAATCTTGCAGAACTATGAAATTCATGAGCACCTGTAAATGCTTGTAAGGCTTTAATATTATTGGATCTTACGCCACTGCCTGGCATAATAATAATTCTATTTTCGGATTGTTGAATC
>CAIJZG010000264.1 GCA_903825065.1 uncultured Bacteroidota bacterium | reverse complement strand
GCAGACATACTTTTCTCGTTATCACGAAAAGAACAATCGAAGCTTAATTGTGGTCGTCCAAAGGCATCTGTTTTTTTGTGGTTCAGAGTGATTCGATTATCGGCATAAGGAAGACATTCTCCAAAAGCCCAAAGTCCCATTTTCCATCCACCGGGTTCAGAAAGTGATTCTTTGAGTTCCATTCCAATAGGATGATCACCAGAACCCCTAGTTCTGTAAGCAGTTCCTGCTAAATGAAAGCCTCTGATAAAATCCTTTTCTTGTGTACGAATATTTTTAAATCTTGGAATATAAATATTGGTAGGACGACGACCGTAATAATAACTGTCCTCAAATCCACTTACATCTGCAGAAATAGAAATACCCTTATGGTGATCCATTAAGTTGCGGCCTACTTGATCGCTATCATTACCAATACCATTAGGGAAACGGTTTGATGTTGAGTTTAAAAGAATGAATGTAGTAGCAATAGTAGCTGCATTGATAAAAAGTATACGAGCATAGAATTCTTCCACTGTTTTTGTTTGGGTATCTACTATTTCCACACCCGTTGCTCTTTGTTTTTGTTCGTCATATATTATACGGTTAACTAAAGAATATGGTCTAATTGTAAGATTCCCAGTTGCAATTGCAGCAGGGAGTGTACAGGAATTTGAACTGAAATAGGCACCCCATGGGCAACCTCTATAACACAGATCACGAGATTGACATTTGGATCTTCCATTGATAGATTGTGTAAGATTTGCAGAGCGTCCTACTATCACATGACGATCGTTATATTTTTTTGAAACCTGGTCTCTAAAATCTTTTTCTACAATATTCATTTCAAAAGCAGGCTGAAAAATTCCATCGTGTAAGTAATCAAGTTTATCCTGGTTGCCACTTACTCCAATATAGGATTCTACATAATTGTACCAGGGGGCTAAATCTTTATATCGTATTGGCCAATCTGTTCCATGACCATCTTTTGCATTTGCTTCAAAATCTACATCAGTCCATCTATAACAAGCGCGAGCCCATAGTAAAGAACGGCCCCCCATAATATTTGCACGAATCCAATCGAATCTTTTAATTTCCTCGTAAGGGTTTTCCTGATCGTTAATGAAATAATGTTTGGTTTCTTCTCTAAATGAATAGTGCCTACTTTGTACATAATGCACTTCTTTATCTTCTCTATTTAAATGATGACGGTATGGGAATTCCCAGGGATCTTTATTTGCTGTTGGATAATTTGGATGATCTAATGGACCACCCCTTTCCAATAATAAAACCTTTAGCCCTTTTTCGCATAATTCCTTAGCTGCCCAACCACCCGTAATACCTGAGCCAACAATGATGGCATCAAAACTATTTTTGGATTTCGCTTTAGTGTTTAAATAGCTAGAGTCTGTTGGCATAAAATTATCAGTGAATTTTAATGAAGTTAAATAAATCTATTTTCGAAATATCAAAACTGAGGATGTTTTTCCAATTCCTGTATTAAATAGATTTGATAAAAGAGTTAAATCTTATATTTAAGTATGCGTTCATGGTTATTATTAGTGGCATTTTTTTTTTCAGTGTAATTTTTCATTTGCACAGTTACAAAATTTGCAAGCTGTTAAAGGTCTGCCCACTGAGGAAGTATTCGATTTATATCCAGATTCTAAAGGGTATCTATGGGTAAGTCATACTTTAGGCATTAGCCGTTTTGATGGTAGAAATTTCACGCACTTTACTAATAATGATCAAACAACCACTGGCATAGCAGGTATTTGTGAAGATAAACAGGGTAGGATTTGGTGTTATAATTTTAATGGCCAGCTTTTTTATATTGAGAAAGAGAAAATGAAACTTTTTCAACAATATAATATTGCTCAGGAGCAGTCGTACCCTTCGATGCTTCCCCTTGATTCTGAAATAGTGGTTACAACAGAGAAAGGCATATTTGTTTGTAATACAGAAACAATGAAAGGGCGGTATTATAAAACAAATAATGGATCTTTTATAGCCAAATCAATATGCGTTTTTCGTGATCATGCATTATTAGGGGTAAAGACCATTTATCGTTATGATTACAAAAATGGGTTCCGTGAAATTCCATTAATATTTTCTAAAAATATACCCGCTAATGCGCCTAATCATTTCTTTTTTGTTCCCATCATTACTCAAGATACTATCTATGGATATAACAATGAAACAGATTGGTTGTTTAAATTAATTGAAAGAAAAGATTCTCTTTTTGTAATTTCTGCAGAAAAAATCCCCGGCTCATTAAAAACAATCATAAAATGTGATGATTCAATTTGGGTAAATACTCAGATTGTTTCCTATAAATTAAATAGTAAAGATTCCATTCGCTCACAATATTTGTCCGACATAGTTACTGATAGATGGAATAATCGATGGTATAGTAGTTTGCAGGAAGGTTTACGAAAAACCCCTGGTAAATATAAGGGCTGGCAAAAAGAGGAACATCCGTTTTTGAAAAAAAACGATTTCATTATTACTATATTACCATGGGAAGATAAAATGGTTTATGGAACTCAAGCTGGATTAATTTACATAACAAAAGATAATAAAATAATACAGTCGTATCAACTAGAAAGTAAAGCTGGTTCTGTTGAAAGAGTATTTGCATTACCCAATGGGCATTTATTAGTGGGGCCCTCTAAAGGATTATACGAAATAAATGTAAAACAAAAATATATTTTAGAAATATCGTCAATAGGCTCTTTGAAGAATATATCATTCACTGATTCAAGTATGTTGCTGGCTTTTTCTCAGATGCTTTCGAAAGTGAAACTTACACCCAATTTAAAAAAATATCTTTTTAATAAAAAAACAGCTGAAAATATTAAATATCAATCTGAATTAAAGGGTGCAGTAGAAAATCATCGACAAGTATTGCAATATTCCAGGTGCAATATTGTAAACTATGATCCAGAAACAAAAAAGATTTATGCAAATTTTAAATCCGGACTTGCTTTAATAGTAAATGATAGCACTCTATTTTTATCATATAAAGGAAAACAGATAAGTGCTGCAAGTATATTACAATATAATAAAGAGGCCTATGTTGGCACTTTTGATATTGGACTACTTATCATAAGTGAAGATCATATCAAAAACATTTCTTTGAGTGAAGGACTGGCATCGAAAATTGTTTTAAAAATTAAACAATTTCATAATCATTTACTGTTGAATGAACCTGGATACATACAAGTTTTTGATTTAAATACTCAGAAAATAATAAATACCATTTCAATTCCAGATGAAATTAATGGAACTGTATATGATTATTATGAAGAGAATGAAAAATTAATTCTTGCTATGAAAAATAGGGAATATAGTTTATCATTTGCTGAAATTAAAGCGGATGCTCCATTATGTTATTTATTATCAGTAAATAATAGTATAGACGGAAATGAGATTTCAGACAATTCGGAATTATCCTCTAATAAAAATGCATTACAGTTTAACTTATCTTCTCCATCATATATTAATCCTGAAGCAACTCATTTTATGTATCAGTTAACAGGTACAAATGATAGTAGTTGGAAAGTATTGATTGGACCTGATTATAAAGTTTCATTTGCCTCATTAAAGCCAGGAGCCTATCACTTCAAAGCTTATGCTGTAAATTTTCAAAGTGAACGTTCAAAAAATACTATTGTTTTTAATTTTGTAATCAATAATCCATGGTGGCTACAATGGTGGTTTATAAGTTTTGTAGTTATTATGGTTGGTAGTGTTAGTTCAATTATTTTTTGGCTACGCTATAATAGTATGAAAAAAAGAGACCAGTTTGTAATTGAAAAACTTACACTGCAAAATGAGCTACGAAAAAGTTTATTGAGAACAATTGTTACGCAAATGAATCCCCATTTTATATTTAATGCGTTGAATACCATTCAAAGTTTTGTTTATAAAAATGATAAACGAAGTGTAAGTAATTACATGGGGAAATTTAGTGAGCTAATTAGAAAAATTCTTGATACTAGTAGCATTAACTCAATTTCATTAAAAGAGGAAATAGATATTTTGGAATTATATCTTGATTTGGAAAAAGCCCGTTTTGAGTCAGACTTTTCGGTGAATTTAATCATAGATCCAGAAATGGATTTAGAAAATATTCAGATTCCACCCATGTTCATCCAGCCATGTATAGAGAATGCTATTAAACATGGTTTGTTTCATAAAAAAGGGATAAGGAATTTAAAAGTGAACATTTCTTATGATGATTCACAAAAAGAATATATTCGAATAGAGATTGATGATGATGGAATTGGTAGAACAAGGAGTAGGGAGATCAATAAAACACTTAATGCCAATCATAAAAGTTTTGCAGGGTCGGCATTGGAGAGTAGGGTTGATTTAATTAATCAGACTATTGATAAGAAAATCAGTTTATTTGTAATTGATAAGGAAGATCAAGGAGGTACAACCGTTACTATTCGTTTGCCAATAAACAGTGCACAGTATGATTAAGGCTATCATTATTGAAGATGAAATAAAAGCAGCTGAATTACTCAGCGAAATGATTAAAGAAATTGAACCAAGTATTCAAGTGATTGATAAGTGTATTGATCTTCCTTCGGCTATAAAGAGTATTAAGAAAAATTCTCCAGACTTAGTATTTCTTGATGTGGAATTACCAGTTTATAATGGCTTGCAATTACTCAACTTTTTGAATCCAGAGGAAATAAAATTTCGAATTATTTTTACAACAGCATCACATCAACATGCAATTCAAGCTTTTAATATGAGTGCTGTTGATTATGTATTGAAACCTCTTCAGTTTGATAAATTAAAATCTGCAATTCAGAAATTCTTGGAAAATCAAGTTAAAAATGATGCACCATCTTATGGTGCATTAAAGGATAATTACTTTAGTAATGACCAAAAAAAAATTGTAGTTCCATTAATGAATGGTTTTGAGATAATCAAACTCGTTGACATTTTGTATATCAAAGCTGAAGGCAGCTATGCTCATATACATCAAGAAAATGGCACGAGCCTTATGGTGAGCCATAATCTAAAATATTATGAAGATATATTTAATGGTGAAATTAATTTCATCAGAGTTCATAGAAGTTATTTGGTGAATATCAATTTTGTGAAACGTATTTCAAGAAATGATGGCGCTACACTTGTTATGGAAAACAATACAGAGTTGCCCATTTCACTTGATAAAGTTGATTTCATTTTGAATTATTTTAATTTTAGTAAGAAAAATTAGAATTTTACTGGCCTATAGATGGCTTCCTGAATTCCTTTCATTTGGGAATAGAACTGTTTGTTTTAAATTATTTTATGGATACTGCTCTATTATTTACCAGCTTGGCTGCAGCAATTGTATCAAGTATTGTTTCATTTTTAATCATGCGCGTTCGTAATAATGTTTTAAACGAACTATTGAAACAGAAGGAAGTACAGTTATTACAAATACAATCCAGCAATCAGCAACTTCAAAAAGATAAAGAACAACTTTTATCTAGAATTGCCATTGCAGAAACCAAATTGAGCAATACTCAGCAAATGTTGGAAGAAGCTAAAATTAATGGCGATAAATTGAGTGAGCAGTTAAAACTCGAAATGGAAGCATTAGCTGAAAGGGTTATGCGGAATAATAGTTTGCAAATGGTTCAACGGAATGAAGAAAAAATGGTAGAAATCTTAGCACCATTGAAAAACGATTTGGGCGACTTTAAAAAGAAAGTGGAAGAGACCTATGAAAAAGAATCAAAAGAAAGATTTAGTCTGGGTAAAGAAATAGATCGACTGGTTAAAATGAGTGAGCAAGTAAGTCAGGAAGCCAATAACTTGAGTACTGCCTTAAAAGG
>CAIJZG010000263.1 GCA_903825065.1 uncultured Bacteroidota bacterium | reverse complement strand
TTGTATTATAATTAATAATCATATTTAAGACTTTTATGATGATTAGATTTCATCATAAAACAATTAATATGATTACTCAACAGATTTATCTATTCATTTTATGTTTTGGCATTTTAATGTTCATCTTGAATCCGCCTCAAACATCATTTAGAAAAAGAATGCCAAAGTTTAAAGACTTTTATAATCGTAATTTATTTTAATGAGGTTTAGTTTGTAAAAATTAATTAAGCAGTTAACTGTACTAAAATTTTGGTGTAAAACCCATGTTAAATAAGATAAAAGAATAGATATCAGCCATCGTTTCAATATTCTTAGCTGTATTACTCGCCCCGTGTCCGGAATTGGTATCAATTCTTATGAGAATTGGATTGTTGCTTGCATTTTTTTCCTGCAGGGTAGCCGCATATTTAAAACTGTGTGCAGGAACAACACGATCATCGTGATCCGCAGTAGTTATTAAAGTAGCTGGATATGGAATTCCTGCTTTAATATTATGCAATGGGGAGTATTTATATTGCGATTCAAATTCAGCTTTATTATCACTACTGCCATAATCAGCAATCCAATTCCATCCGATTGTAAATTTTTGGAAACGCAACATATCCATCACTCCAACTTGAGCAATACATACTTTAATTAAATCAGGTCTTTGATTCATAACTGCACCTACCAGCAAACCTCCATTACTGCCACCACGTATGGCTAAGTAATCTTTTGAAGAATATTTTTTACTGTTCAAATATTCGCCTGCAGCAATGAAATCATCAAATACATTTTGCTTTTTGAGTTTCATTCCAGCCTCATGCCATTTTTCACCATATTCTGCACCACCTCGAATATTTGCTAATGCATAAACACCGCCTTGTTCCAACCATGGAATTAATGCAGCACTAAATGAAGGAGTAGAGCTAATATTAAATCCACCATAACCATATAAGATGGTTGGATTTTTTCCATCTTTTTTCAAACCGGTTTTATAAACAATAAACATAGGAATCATAGTCTTATCCTTGCTTGGATAGAAAACTTGCTCTACGGTATAATCGGAGGGATTAAATGCTAAAATTGGTTTTTGAAAAACTGTACTTTTCCCAGAACTAATATCGTATTTAAAAATTGTGGAAGGATAATTGAAAGTTGAGAAACTGTAAAAAGTAAATTGATCAGTTTGTTCACCACCAAAACCTCCAGCATTACCTAGAGAGGGCAGTTTAACTTCCGATTGTAATTTTCCTTCAAAATCATAACTGTAAATTCTACTGGTAACATCTTTCAAATAATTCGCAAACAATTTTCCGCCAACACTTGAAACACTTGTTAAAGGCTCTGGTTTTTCAGGAAGTATTGTTTTCCAGTTGTTCTTTTCAGGATGATAAATAGATACTTTTATTAATTTACCATTTTGAGCAGCATCATTGGTCTCAATAAATAAATCATTACCAATATTTTCTATCACATTATAATTAAAGTTACTTGGCTCTGCTACAATTGGCTTGAATGATTTATCCGAAGCTTGGTTATCGCTTACCCATAAAGCATTTCCATCCAATCCCTTACCTCGGTCTGAAATTACTAAGTATGCAAATCGCTCATCATCAGAAGTGGAAATAGTATGAAAGCGTTGAAGATTTTTTGGATCCTCATAAATTAATCGATCTGTAGTTTGTTTGGTACCAACAGTATGATACCAAACTTGATGATTTTCGTTTTTAGTAGATAATTCTTTTCCTTTTGCAGTTGCTGGATATCTGCTATAATAAAAACCATTTCCTTGCCAAGCAATTCCTGAAACCTTTACCCAACTAATTGTGTCAGTTAAATCATTTCCGTTTTGCATGTCTCTCACATAATATTCCTGCCAATCACTTCCTCCTTTAGAAATGCCCCAAGCTGCATAACGCCCTTGCTTATCTAATACAAATCCTATTAAACGAGTAGTACCTTCTTTTGTTAGTTGATTAGGATCAAGTACTAACTCAGGTTGTCCATTTAAACCTTTTTGTCGGTATAATACTGATTGGTTTTGAAGTCCATCATTTTTATAAAAATAAAACCATTCCCCTTTTTTCTGAGGGCTCGAAAACTTGGCATAGTTACTTAATTCTTCTATGCGTTTTTTAAAGCCATTACGGTAAGGGATTTTTGATAAGTAATCAAATGTTACCGAATTTTCTGCAGTAACCCAGGCTTTTGTGTCGGCACTATTATCATCTTCTAGCCATCTATAGGGATCGGCAACTTTCGTTCCGTGATAATCATCAATTTGATCTACTTTTTTGGTAGAAGGGTATTTCAACTGAGCTTGAATCATTGTTAGGGAAAGTAATAAAAGGGTAAAAACGATTATTTTTTTCATGAGTTAACTTTTACAAGTACTCAAATTAAATAAATAATCCCAACCAAAATTTCCAATTTGATAAACGTGGGAAATCTTTGTTGAGATTAGGAATTATAAGTGCTATAATCTAGTCTTATCTTTCGTAATATGGAATTTCATCATGAGATACAGATTCCTTTTGTTGCCAAAAAGCAGGAGTTACGATATGACCATCAGGTGTTTTTAATAATCTGCCAAATACCGCATTGATGGGATTGTATAACATGTTAGTTACACCCATTGTATATGTTTTTGGAGTTTCTATTTCCGGTACTGCTGTTACAATTTCTCCTTCTGTTACTAGTGCTGGAGCAGCAACTTTCGCAGGTGCTGACGGAACAACTACAACGGTTAAATGATTATATTCCAATAATTGTTTCAAGAATGCAACTCTTTCGGGTGTTAAATTCTTTTCTACTACTATGCACCTAACTCCATCTAGTTCTTCTAAAAGATGATTTGTATTGATAGCCATAACACTTGGATATTGAATGATTTTAAAAATTGCAAAGGTTATAAATAGTTTCGTAAATCCAACTTAAGAAACCTGTACAAATGATTCCTAATAAACAGATCATCATAGCTAATTTTGGTAAGGCAGGAACTAAGATTTTCTGAATTGGATTTTCGTTTTCATCCATGAACATAGTTTTCACTACTCGTAAATAGTAATAGAAGGATATAATCATGTTTAAAGCTGCAAAAATTATCCAAACATAATTACCCCTTTCAGCACCTGCCATGATGAGGAAAAATTTACCAAAGAATCCAGCCGTAGGAGGTACACCAGCCAATGAAAACAAAGCTATCGCCAATACCCAAGAAAGAAATGGATTGGTTTTATAAAATCCTTTGAAATCAGATACGTTTTCTTTTCCTGTACTTGCTGATACTATTGAAATAACTCCAAACGCCGCAATGTTTGAAAATAGATAAATCAACAGAAAGTATATCACTGAAGCCATTCCCATTTTTGATACACCAGAAAGACCTATTAAAATAAAACCCACTTGCGCAATAGAGGAAAAAGCAAGAAATCTTTTCATATTATCCTGACGAATTGCAAATAGGTTTCCTATTAAAATGGTAAGAACACTCATTAAGAAGATCATGAAATACCATTGTGGTTCCAGGTTTCTGAAAACAGTAAACATAACTGTCATAAAAATGAACAAGATAGCAGATTTTGAAATTACTGATAGATAAGCAGTCACTGCAACAGGAGCACCTTCATATACATCAGCTGTCCATAAATGAAAAGGTACTACAGACATTTTAAAACTAAATCCACCCAATATTAAAATGAATATAAAAATTTCCATCGGGCCACCATGTATTAAAAGAGCGATCTCATTAAAAAATAAACTTCCAGTAACTCCGTAAAGTAAAGAGATGCCAAAAAGCATTAACGCAGATGAAAAAGCAGATGAAATAATCATTTTCATGGCAGCTTCAGAAGACTTTCTTTTTTCTAAATCAAAATTTGCTAAAGCGGCTAATGGAATAGTGGATAATTCAAGACCTAAATAAAATATTAATAAGTTGCCACTTGAAATCATAAAAAACATTCCTAATAACGTAGATAATAAAAGAATATAAAACTCCAGTAAATGCTTATGTTCTTTAAGCCAAGGATATGCAATTAATGATATTAGGTAAACGCCTAAATTCAAAATACTTTTCTGCAAAAAAATCAGATCGTTAGAATGAAACATTCCATTGAACAAACTTCCAGGTAAGTTGTAGAAGAAACCTACAATCAGGTTTGCCAATAATAAAAAATTAATGCTATAGAGAAGTGTTTCATTTTTCCATTCCTTTGATCCTACTTTTATAAAAAGCAAAATAAAGATGATGGCGATAAGCATCCACTCAAACTTTAGTACTTGTAAGTATTCGTTCAACATAATGTAAGTTTCATATTTTCATTAAGCAATTATTAATGACTAATAACTGCCCCGAGTTTATTGATAATTATTTCAGTGCCTGGTTCTATTAAGTTGATAAGCCAAAAAGGAGCGATACCCACAATAAGAATTCCACTTATTAAAACAACTGCTGCAAATTTTTCGTTCCAACTTGCATCACTTAATTTTTCATATGATTGATTTGTGATTGGCCCCATTATAGTTTTTCCAGCTGCTCTTAAAATATATACAGCTGTAACAACAATTGAGGCACAAGCAAGAATCGTTGCTAATCGATACATTTTATCTGGATTCTGCCAGGATCCCATAAATATTGTCATCTCAGATACAAATCCACTAAACCCGGGTAAGCCTAAAGAACTAAGGCCTGCTATGACAAATACAGTGGAAATAAAAGGCATGATCTTAAGCAATCCTCCCAATTGTGCAACCATTCTTGTATGGGTTCTACTGTAAATCATTCCAATTGCTGCGAAGAAGAGGGCTGTCATTAATCCGTGAGATACCATTTGCATTACTGCTCCAGTAATAGAAGTATGTGTGAGCATGCCAATACCAAGTAAAACAAAACCACAATGACTCACGGAAGAATAGGCATTGATGTATTTTAAATCAGTCTGCATCATAGTAGCAAATGCTCCATAAATAATTGCAATGGTAGCAAGTAGTATGATTACCAATGAATATGCATGAGCTGCATCTGGCATTAAGAAAGTTGCTACCCTTAAACAGCCATATCCGCCAAGCTTCATAGATATGCCGGCTAAAAACATAGAAGCTGCAGTTGGTGCAGAAGCGTGTCCATCTGGTACCCATGTATGAAAAGGAAAGATTGCAGTGAAAATTCCAAAACCTAAAAAGGCAAATGGAAAAAATAATTTCTGAATCTCTATTGGGATATTCATTTTAGAGAGTAACAGAATATCAAATGTATGTGCACCAGTTGAGGTATGGGAATTGAAATATATTCCAAATATTCCTACCATGATTAAAGCCGATCCTCCCATTAACATCAATGCTAATTTCATGGCACTATATTCTTTCTTCCCACTACCCCAAATACCAATTAAAAGAAATTTAGGAATTACGGCAACTTCTAAAAAGAAAAACATAGTAAAGATGTCTAAAGAAATAAAGAATCCATAGGCACCCAAACTCAAGAGTACTAACAAAAAGAAAAACTCTTTAGAAAGCGTTTCCATATTCCAGGATACCAAAATGCCAGCTACAACTATAAAACTTGTAAGCAATATCATGGCAATAGAAATGCCATCTACCCCAATATGATATTGTAAACCTAATGGAGTAAACCAATTTTGAATATATTCAAATAGCATTTGTGAAGTATTGCCTGCAGCTCTTTCTTTATAATAAGCCAACAATAATTTTACAGCCATTCCTAACTGAAGCAAAGAACCTCCTAATGCGATCGTGCGAATCTGTTTTGAATTCTGTGCAATCAATATTGCTACAGCTGTAAACAGAGGAAATAATAAAAATAAAGTCAGATTCATGTGATATAATTTATTTCCACAGATAAATAAATGCAATAATTAATCCGGCAATTCCTCCAAAGAAATACAAAGCATAATCTTGCACTTTGCCTGATTGATATCCTTTAATTAATTCAGATAAACTGGCCGTTAATTTGGCCAATAAGTTCATCAGTCCATCCACTATATTTTTATCAAACCAAGCTGCAGGACGACCAATTAAATTGAACAAAACTTTCTTTGTGACAAATATGTATACTTCGTCAATATAAAATTTCCTAGATGCAGCTGTATAAAAACTCCCTAGTTGGATGGCAATTCTTTGCGGCAGTTCATTCGAAGTTTTGAATAATCTAGTGGCTAATAAAATACCTGCAATAGCTAATGAAACGGGTAAAACAGAGAAACTAATTGGAACACTTGAGTTTATTGGATTTCCATCAGCTGTGATCCAACTTGAAATAGGAGCGAAGCCAGCAACTACTGCTAAAATCGCCAATAAAATCAAGGGTATTTTCATAGTCCAGGTTCCTTCTCCATGATGAGCTTGATGTGTATCTGCTTCTTTACTCCAAAATATAGAATAGTATAAACGGAACATATAAAATGCAGTAAGACCAGAAGTTAAAAGTGCTACTGCATATACTAATTTGTTAGATTCAAAGGAAGCCATCAATATTTCCTCTTTACTAAAGAACCCAGAGAAAGGTGGAATACCGGCAATTGCCAAACAGGCAATTAAAAAACTAAGATGTGTAATTGGCATCAACTTTCTTAATCCTCCCATATCCTTCATTTCATTGCTATGGACCATATGAATAACAGCACCGGCTCCAAGGAATAATAAGGATTTGAAAAAAGCGTGTGTAAATAAATGGAACATCGATCCCATATATCCTAATCCTTCTTCGCCATGATATTTTGAAACGCCTAATGCAAACATCATATATCCAATCTGAGACATGGTTGAATAAGCTAAGACTCTTTTAATATCTGTTTGAGTACAAGCAATAACAGCAGCAAAAAAAGCAGAAAATGCGCCTGTATACATCACAACTTGTAATGCCTCCGGATTTGAAATTGCAAATACAGGAAATAATCTGGCTACTAAAAATACACCAGCAACAACCATGGTAGCCGCATGGATTAAGGCTGAAACGGGAGTAGGACCTTCCATTGCATCTGGTAGCCAGATATGTAATGGAAACATGGCAGATTTACCTGCCCCGCCTATGAACACTAATAATAATCCCCATGTTAGTGCGGAAACCCCCAAAAAAGATGCGGCATTAATAGCTATAAGAAATGGAGAGCCAGTTGATGTTAATCTTTCTATGAGTACTCCAAAATCCAAAGTGTGAGAATAGAAAGACAAAATAAGTATACCAATTAAGAATCCAAGATCGGCAAAACGGGTTACTATAAATGCTTTTTTTGAAGCAGCAACTGCACTTGGTTTTTCGAAATAGAAACCAATTAATAAAAAAGAAGATACACCTACTAATTCCCAAAATAAATAGATCTGGAAAATATTAGATGATAAAACAAGACCTAACATAGAAAATGTAAATAATGCTAGGAAGGCATAATAAGTAGCAAATCGAGTTTCGCCTTTCATATACCCTAGACTAAATAAATGAACCATTAATGAAACAAAGCTCACAACCACTAACATCATCACCGTAATGGGATCAATTAAAATACCCATATCAATAGATATCCCTTTACTGAATTCTAGCCAGGTATATTTAACGACTTCTATTTTTTGATAAACACCATTGATTTTTCCACTTACAAAAAAGTATTCGTAAGCAGTAACTAAGGATAAAAGGGTAGAGCTTAATAATCCCAGTGTTCCAATAATTCCTGCAGAATTTGTAAAATATTTTCTGCCAAATAATCCCAGTACAAAAAAACAGGCTAATGGAATGATGGGAATTAAAGCTATATAAATTGGATGACTCATGTTAACACTTATTGTTATAGATGAATTCTTTTATTTAATATTTCATTTCTGTTGCGTCTTCTACATCAATTGAATGGTGACTTCTGTACAAATTAATAATGATAGCTATAGCAACAGCTGCTTCTGCCGCAGCGATAGTTATCACAAAAATGGTAAAGAAAATACCATCTAGTTTTTCTGGATATAGGTATTTGTTGAATGCTACAAAGTTGATGTTCACACTGTTTAACATCAGCTCAATTGACATCAACATAGTAATCATATTTCTTCTAGTAAAAAGACCATAAATGCCAATGAAAAATAGACAGGTACTTAAAAAAAGAATATGCGTTAATGGAACTTCACTCATGACTTACTATTGAATAGAGTTTTGAAAAGTTGTGGCTTCTTTATCATTTGACTTAAGGGCAATGACAATACAACCAATCATTGCAGCCAATAATAAAATACTAATTAATTCAAAGGGTAATAAGTAACCAAAATCCTTTGTATCTAACATCTGTGTACCAATTTGATTTACACTCAAATTGAAAGCAGTGGTTGAAATTGGTTTGAAAGTATATAAACTAATGATTCTAACTACAAACCCAGTTCCGAACAAAACAGCTAAGGCAGAAAAAATACTTCTAATTAGTATTGGTTTAGGCATTTCTTCTCCTGATTTAATAGTAAGAAAAATGGAGAAAATAATTAAAACTACAATGCCTCCTACATACACGATAATTTGTACAGCGGCCAAAAATTCTAGCTGCATCCAAAAATATAGTGCGGCAATTCCAATTAGTGAAAACAATAACCATATAGATGCTCGGAATATTTTCCGGGTTGTTACAGCTAATAACCCTGTGACGAGGATAAAAGCTGAAATGATATAAAATATTATGGTAGCTGGACTCATGATTGATATTTCTTTAAATATTTATTTTATTCAACACCCGCTTTCAATTTTGAATCGGGTTTATTTAATCGTTTCGTTAATTGGCCACGATTAAATACACTGTGTTCAAAAGTATTTGCCATATTAATTGCTGCTGTTGGACAGGCTTCTACACAAAGTCCACACATAGTGCATAATTCTAGATGATACACAAATGTGTCGATTGCTTTTTTCTTTTTCCCTTCAGGACTAATATCGAATTTATTAATGATTTTAATGGTGCCATTCGGACAGGCTAATTCACAGGCAGAACAACCTGTACAAGCATGTTCATTATTTTCATCATGAGCCATTACAACTTCACCTCTGAAACGCTCTGGTAGTACAAGAGTCTCCCTGTTATCGGGATACTCTTCTGTGATAATTTCTTTATGATGCGTAAAATAATAGCCAGTTCGATTCATACCTACCAGCAATGATTTCATGGCTCCATATACATCTTTTACATAATCTACTATAAACATCGTACAGTTTTATTTCAATTTAAAAATGCCATCCTTTAATTGCTACCAAAGTCATCACTATCAAATTCACCATACTGATCGGCAACAAATATTTCCACTCTAAATTCAATAATTGATCAACACGTAATCTTGGAAAAGTCCATCTAAACCACATAATTAAAAAGATCATAAAAAATGTTTTTCCGAAGAACCAAATGAATGATGGAATATAATCCATGATATGATTGAAAGATTCCCAATTGCCTATATGAAAAGGCATCCATCCACCCAAGAATAAGGTAGCTCCAATAGCGCAAACAATAAATATATTGATGTATTCAGATAAAAAGAATAAAGCAAATTTCATTCCTGAATATTCTGTATGGAATCCTGCAGTTAATTCAGACTCTGCTTCAGACAAATCAAATGGAGCTCTGTTAGTTTCAGCTGTTATTGCTATAATAAATATGACAAAAGAAATGATTGCAGGAATATGAGCTTTAAATAACCACCATCCATTTTGCTGTGAAAGTACAATGTCGTTAATATTCAAACTACCTGTTAAAACAATAATAGATAGAACCGATAATCCAACAGATAATTCATAACTCACCATCTGTGCCCCACTTCTCATAGCACCTAATAATGAGTATTTATTATTGCTTGCCCATCCTGCCATTAATATTCCAATAACGGATACAGATGAAATTGCTGAAACATATAAAACCCCAATATTTATATCCCAAATATGAAATCCCTTAGCAAAACCAATTGGTGCCAATATTAACATGGATACTATCATCACTATAAAAGGAGCAAGATTAAATAGAAACTTGTCAGCCCCATCAGGCGTAAGTCCTTCTTTCATAATCAGCTTAATAGTATCGGCTGTACTTTGTAATATGCCTAATGGTCCAACACGATTTGGCCCTAAACGTATTTGAATCCAAGCGGCCACTTTCCTTTCCATAATTACCAATACCAATCCTAGTGCTGCGAATAATGCAATTGCTAATATTCCTACTATTACGAATTCAATTAATAGTGCCCATGTTGGTGGAAAGGTTTTATTTAACCAATCCTGAACGAGTGTTGTTAAACTTTCTAAACTAAACATTTATTGATGTTGTCTTAAGTAACAAAATAGTTTTATTAACGGTCAATATCAGGTATCACTAAATCCAATGTTCCCATCGATGCAATTAAGTCTCCAATTTTTCCTCCTCTTGTGATATGATCTAAACAAGAAAGATTGGAAAATCCTGGTGAGCGGAATTTAATTCTGTAAGGAGTTGTTCCTCCTTCACTAACAATATAAACTCCTAATTCGCCTCTTGCAGTTTCTACTCTTTGATAGAATTCACCTTTGGGTAATTTTAAAACCGCTTTTGTTTTTGCTTGAAAATCTCCCTCAGGGATATTGTCAATTAATTGTTCGATAATTTTAATGGATTCATTCATCTCTCTTAACCGAACCATATAGCGAGCAAATGAATCCCCCTCTGTTTCTAAAATTTCATCAAATTCAAGGGTATTATAAATTTCATAAGGATACAATTTTCGAACATCGCAAGAAACCCCGCTACCTCTTGCTGCAGGACCCGTTACTCCAAAACTAATAGCTGCTTCTTTAGATAATACGCCCACACCTTTCATACGATTTTGGAAAATGATATTGCCTGTAACCAATTCATCGTACTCGTGAATTTTACGTTTATACAAAGTCAGGAAATTCTTAACCCTATTTTGAAAATTCGGATGTAAATCCATCATTACGCCACCCGGAACCATATAGTTCATGGTAAGTCTTGCACCACAAGTTTCTTCCATGATATCGTTGATGGTTTCCCGCTCTCTAAATGCGTGGAAGAATGGCGTAAATGCACCTAAGTCCATAGCCATGGCACCCCACCATAATTCATGAGAAGCAATCCGTGTCAGTTCATCCATTAATACACGAATAACTTGAGCTCTTGCAGGAATTTCAATCCCCAGGCCTTTTTCAACAGTAAGTGCACATGCATGATTATTGATATGTGCAGACAAATAGTCCATTCTACTGGTAGTATATATAAACTGTCTATAAGTTAGGCTCTCACACATTTTTTCAATTGAACGATGGATATACCCTAAATGTGGTTCTACTTTTTTGATGGTCTCACCATTTAAAGTAATTATCAGATGCAACACACCATGCGTTGCTGGGTGTTGTGGCCCCACATTAATTATTAAATCTCCTTCTGCTGTTTTACCTATTTCTTCAACCATTTTTGTTGATTTGTTTTTTTACAGCCATCATTGGCTTTTTTCTCAACTATCTAAAACAATCTTAAAGTTTAATCATATTAATAGGATCTTCATAATCCTTTCTGAGTGGATATCCTACCCAATCATTTGTTAATAAAAGCCTTCTTAAATCCGGGTGTTCCAGAAAAATCACACCGAATAAATCATATACTTCTCTTTCAAACAATTCCGCACCTCGCCATATGTCGCTAACTGTTATTATTTCTGGTTTTTCTCTATCTAATTTTACTTTTACTACTATATTATCAAGAGTTGTAGTCGATCTAAGATGATAAACCATCGTGAAATGGGTTTTCCAATCAACACAGGTTAAACAGAATAAAAAATTAAAAGGCATTGATTCGAAATTCCTTAATTTATTGGCAGACTCTATCCAATCTGCAGCTTCTAATCCGATATTCAACCATTCACCAGTTTCTTCAAAACTAGCATTGGGTAATATTTCGCTGATGATTGTTTTTAATTCCTCGTTTAACATAATTGAAGTCAATTATTAAATAGTACGATAATTTTATAAACCCGATTTCATTTGTTCTCGGGTCATTCCCATTTTTATTTTATCCTGTAAAGTAATCAGCGCATGTATCAATGCTTCTGGTCGGGGAGGGCATCCAGGACTATATACATCTACAGGAATTACATGATCAGCTCCTTTTACAACTGAATAAGTATTATAAAAAAAAGGGCCTCCACTTATCGCGCAAGCCCCCATTGCAATAACATATTTTGGATCCGCCATTTGATCGTATAATCTTTTCAAAACAGGTGCCATTTTATTAACAATAGTACCTGCAATAATTATCACATCGGCCTGTCTGGGTGTTGCACGAGCAACTTCAAATCCAAACCTTGAAAAGTCGTATTTCGGCCCTGCTACTTGCATATATTCAATTCCACAGCAACTAGTTGCAAAAGTTAATGGCCACAAAGAATTTGATCTAGCCCAATTTACAAGCTCATCCAGCTTACTAAGAACAATGCCTCCACCAGGTACTTCTTCTATATGGCCTGGAAATTCGTTTGTTGTTGTATTTTCTGTTGAAATCATATAGGTAAATAGCGATTTTAATAATTGAAATATTTTATATCCATTTTAATGCACCTTTTTTATGTGCGTATAAAAATCCCATAAATAAAATGAAAAAGAAAATAATGATCTCAAATAGTGCTGGCATACCTACTTGTTTAACAACTACAGCCCAAGGATACATGAAGACCAATTCCACATCGAAAATTAAAAATATTAAGGCAAAAAGATAATATCCTACATTAAACTGATTCCAGGGTGAACCAACTGTCGGAATTCCACATTCATATGCCTGACCTTTTTGTGGGTTTTTTGTTCCTTTCACAAAAATCTTAGCAATTAAAATACCGCCAGCAGAAAATGCAATAGCGGCAGCAATTAAAACGATTAAATAAGCAGCTCCCATAGGTCTTTTTTACAAGGCATGAAGTTAGTGCAATGAAGATAGTCTAAACATTGATTTTACGCACATGCTGATATGATTTTTGTCATGTTATTTTTTAACATTTTCTATTCCCAAATTAAGATAGTAGTAAATTAATAATACAAAATAATTTAATATGCATTCGAAACATTTATTAAGATTCCGCTGTTATAGTACCTTTGACCCAAACCCACTGATTTGAAACATCTTTCTGCTATAAATCCTTATTTCTGGAAATACCGAAATCGATTTTTTATTGGTA
Organism: uncultured Bacteroidota bacterium; assembly: GCA_903825065.1. Taxonomy (GTDB): domain Bacteria; phylum Bacteroidota; class Bacteroidia; order Chitinophagales; family Chitinophagaceae; genus Sediminibacterium. The sequence continues at coordinate 11,185 of CAIJZG010000263.1, read as the reverse complement.
TTATTTTTGTAATCGGAGCAAATTATTTTGCTGTTTTAGCTCCCCAGATTACTGGTTTCGTAGTGAATCAAGTACAACTTCATTTACCTGGAGCTAAACCTGTATTGAGTAAGCCAGTTCATGATTGGTTAGTTGCCAGTTTTATTCATTGGGTAGAGACTAATAATTTCGATTTTGCCGCTTTAGTTGCTATATCAAGTCTTACAATACTTTTATTTGCCATCATTAGAGGGATATTAATGTTTTTTATGAGGCAAACAATTATTGTAATGAGTAGACATATTGAATTTGATCAAAAGAATGCCATCTTCCAACAATATCAGCGCCTGGATACAAATTTTTATAAAACCAATAGTACCGGTGACTTAATGAATCGCATGTCGGAAGATGTAAGCAGGGTTAGAATGTTCACCGGTCCTGCAATTATGTATTTGATAAATCTTGTAGCATTGATTGGTTTTAGTGTGGTTAGCATGTTAAGAAAAGATGTGATGCTAACTTTATATGTATTGGCTCCTTTGCCCATTTTAGCAATTACCATCTATTTAGTAAATAGTGTAATCAATAAAAAAAGCGAAAAAATACAGTCTTTATTATCAGACCTAACTTCTAATGCTCAGGAATCATATTCCGGAATTCGTGTAATCAAATCATTTGTGCAAGAAAAAGCGATGCTTGTTTTTTTCAAAAATAATAGTGAAGCTTATCGTGAGCAAGCTGTTGGTCTTGCCAAGGTTGAATCTATCTATTTTCCAAGCATGGCGTTAATGATTGGACTAAGCACTTTATTTACCATTTGTATCGGAGGTATGCAGGCTTTACATGATTCGAGTAAATTAGGCTTGATTGTAGAATTTGTAATTTATATAAACATGCTGACATTTCCAGTAAGTGCTATTGGATGGACAGCTAGTATGATTCAGCGAGCAGCTGCATCTCAAAAAAGGATTAATGAATTCCTCCATGCTACACCTACCGTTCAGAACTGTGCAAGCCCTTCCATAAAGCCGATTACTGGATCTATCGAATTTCAAAAAGTTAATTTCACTTACCCACATACTGGAATAAAAGCTATTCGAAATTTAGATTTAATAATTGAGAAAGGTCAGAAGGTATTGGTTCTTGGAAGAACTGGTAGCGGTAAATCAACATTAGCACAATTATTATTGCGATTTTATGATCCACAAGAAGGATTACTAAAAATTGGTGGAAAAGGTGTAAAAGAAATTGATTCTAAAATTTTAAGAGAACAAATTAGTTATGTTCAACAAGATGTTTTTTTATTTAGCGACACAGTGGCAAATAATATTAGTTTTGGATTGTCTGAAAAAGCAACGCTAGAAAAAATAGAAAAAGCGGCCCTGTTTTCTAATGTACATCAAGAAATCTTAGGTTTTGATAAGGGTTATGAAACCTTGATAGGGGAGCGAGGAGTAACACTTAGTGGAGGTCAAAAACAAAGGATATCTATCGCACGGGCATTGATCAAAGATCCTGAAATTATTGTTTTCGATGATTGCCTAAGTGCTGTGGATGCCAAAACAGAATATAAGATCTTATCTAATCTTTATACTTATTTAAAAGAGAAGACAGCTATCATTATTACACATCGGATATTCTCTACTTTCCGATTTGATAAAATAATTGTCCTTGAAAATGGATCCATCATTGAAATGGGCGATCATGACGCATTAATTATGCAAAATGGGTATTATGCTGAATTATACAGATTACAATTAACAGAACAGGAAAAAGAATTGGAAGAAAATAACCTGGGAAATTAAATACGACATATAGATGATTCAAAATTTTGGTAATTCTGAAACAATCCTATATTTGTGCCGCTTAAAGATTCTACAACAAAAATTAAATTAACTGTGTCGTACGAGAATAACGAGAACAACGAGAAGAAAATGGACAGCGTTTATAGTAAACGCATTAGAGCTGGAAAAAGAAGGACTTATTTTTTTGATGTAAGGGCTACCAGAGGAAATGATTACTATCTTACTATTACTGAAAGCCGCAAGAGGTTTGATAATAATGGATATGATAGACATAAAATTTTCTTATATAAAGAAGATTTCAACAAATTCATTAAAGCATTAGGTGAGGCTATCGATTATGTTAAGACCGATCTTATGCCTGACTTTGATTTTGATGCATTTAATCATGAATATCCAGAAGGAGAAGAAGGATATAGTGAAACTGAAGTTGTTGCACAGGAACAACCTAATTCAATTATTGCTGAGGACAAAAAAGTTATTGAAGCAGCTGTAGTAGAACCAGTAAAGCCTATAAAAGAAGATAATACTGATAATTTTATCAATCCTACAGCTACTGAAGAAGTGGATAAATGGTAAAATAAAAATATAGTTAATAAAAAAGGCGCCTCTATTTTTAGTGGCGCCTTTTTTATATCTTTTTGAGCATCCATATTCCACAACCATCATGCCCAGTTTTTCCCATTGGGCCTTTTAAATAATCAAAGCCAAATTTTTCATAGACTTCAATGGCTTTTGTTAATTCTGGCATTGTTTCAAGATACATTTGAGTAAAGCCATTCGATCTGGCTTCAGCTATACAATGTGCAATCATTTTACTCCCTAAACCTTTTCCTCTAGACGATTTTGACAAATACATTTTAACCAACTCACAGGTATTTTGATCTAACCCGGATGAATGGAAATAACCGGCACCTCCAAGAATCAAACCATCTTCTTCGACAATAAAATAGGCACAACCCTTATTTTCCTGAAATAATTCATACAAATGATCTGTTGTGACATCATAATAAACTGTTCCTGGTTTATTAGCTCCGAACTCTTCTAATGAGGATCTAATAATTTTAGCAATACTAGCATTGTCAGAAGGTAATATGGGTCGAATATTTAATGCCACACTATTTAATTTTGCGTAATTCTTTAAAAGTGTTGATTAATCCGTTTGTTGAACTATCATGGCCTGCTACTTTATCTTCATTTTCTAATTCAGGAAGAATCTTATTGGCTAATTGTTTACCCAATTCAACACCCCATTGGTCAAAGCTGAAAATATTCCATAATACACCTTGAATAAATATTTTGTGTTCGTACAAAGCTATCAGAGTGCCTAGTGTGTAAGGTGTAATTTCTTTTACTAAAATTGAATTTGTGGGTTTATTTCCTGAGAAAACTTTGAATGGGGTGATTTTTTTAATTTCATCTTCTGATTTTCCCGCTTTCATCAATTCGACCTTCACTTCGTTTTCTGATTTTCCATTCATCAATGCTTCTGTTTGAGCAAAAAAGTTCGACATCAATTTTACGTGATGATCGCCTATTGGATTATGACTTTTTGCTGGAGCTATAAAATCACATGGTATTAACATGGTACCTTGATGAATCAATTGATAAAACGCATGCTGGCCATTAGTACCGGGCTCTCCCCAAATCACTGGCCCTGTTGCATAATTTACTGGATTACCATTTCTATCTACACTTTTGCCATTACTTTCCATATTGCCTTGTTGGAAATAAGCTGCAAAACGATGCATATATTGATCATATGGTAAAATGGCTTCACATTGTGCGCCCATGAAATTAGTATACCAAACACCAATTAATGCCATCAAAACAGGAATGTTTTTATTAAGAGGTGCTGTTTGTAAATGTTTGTCGGCAGTTTCGGCTCCCTTTAATAGCAATATGAAATTATCATAACCGATTGTTAAGGCAATTGATAAACCGATAGCACTCCATAAAGAATATCTTCCTCCAACCCAATCCCAAAATTCAAACATATTTGCTTTGTCAATTCCAAAAGTAGTAACTGCTTTTTCATTAGTACTAAGCGCTGCAAAATGTTTTGCGATATCTGATTCTGAGGCGCCAGATCCTAAAAACCAATTTCGTGCAGTATGCGCATTGGTCATAGTTTCCTGAGTAGTAAAAGTTTTTGAAGCGATTAAAAACAATGTTTCTTCTGGATTTATTTTTTTTAAGGTCTCAGCTATATGAGTACCGTCAACATTACTAACAAATAATGTTTCAAAACCTTTCATCCAATAAGGTTTAAGTGCTTCTGTAACCATTACAGGACCTAAATCACTTCCGCCTATTCCAATGTTTACGATATAACGAATAGGTTTACCGGTATATCCTTTCCAGTTTCCGCTATGGATAACTTCACAAAAATTTTTCATTTGACCTAGCACTTTTTGAATGCCTGGCATAATATCATTACCATCTAAAATAATTGGATGGCCAGAAAAATTTCTCAAAGCAGTATGCAATACAGCTCGACCTTCTGTTTCGTTTATTTTTTCTCCATTGCATAAAGCCTTTATTGCATCTTTCAGTTTGCAATCTTCGGCTAATTCTAATAATAGCTTTAATGTTTTTTCGTTCAAAATATTCTTTGAATAGTCGAACAAAATATCTTCAAGATGTAAAGAGAATTTTTTAAATCTGTCTGTATCTGAAGTAAACAAGTCGCGCATATGTTTACGATTCATTTCTTCTTCAAAGTGTTTCTTCAATAAAAACCAAGCTTGTGTTGTGGTAGGGTTCGTTCTAGGTAACATATCTATTCTATTTCTATACGGATAATGGATAATCAAATTCTTTTAAAGCTTTTCAATAATATCAATAGTTTGCTGCACCTGATCAGGTGTTACATCTAAGTGTAATACAAACCGAATTTGAGTGGGGGAGATTGAGATTGCTAAAATACCTCTTTCTTTTAATATAGCAGAAAGTATTGGTGCTGTATATTTTCCTTTCACTTCAAAAATCAAAATATTTGTTTCAACAGCTAAAATGCCTCCCACAAAATCTTTCTTCATTAAGGCAGATTCAATCAATTTCGTATGCTGATGATCTTGCTCTAATCTGTCGATATGATGATTTAATGCATAAATTCCAGCTGCAGCAAGAAAACCTGCCTGACGCATCCCTCCTCCAAATAACTTTCGTACACGCTTTGCCTTTTTTATGAAATCGGTTTTCCCAAGTAATAAAGATCCTACCGGTGCTCCCAGACCTTTACTTAAACAAATAGAAATGGAATCAAATACTTCCCCATATTGTTTTGGGTTTTCTTTTTTAGCTATTAAAGCATTAAATAACCTTGCACCGTCGAGGTGTAATCCTAATCCATAAGTAGAGCAGACTTCTCTAATTGATTGAATATCAGTAAAATTATAGCAACTTCCGCCACCTCTATTTGTAGTGTTTTCCAATGAAACCAAACGACTTTGGGGTTTATGGATATCATCAGGATTAATCGCGTTGATTACCATTTCAGCGTTTATCTTTCCTCTCTCACCTTGAAGTAGTTTTACGGATGAATGAGCATTTGCTGCAATTCCACCCCCTTCATAAATATAAACATGTGATAAAACATCACAAATCACTTCATCGCCTGGTTGTGTATGGCATTTAATTGCTATTTGATTAGTCATGGTACCACTAGGGCAAAAAATAGCAGATTCCATTCCAAAAAGGGATGCGGACATTCTTTCTAACTCATTTACAGAGGGATCTTCACCAAAAACATCATCCCCAATTTTAGCCTGCATCATAGCTTCTCGCATCAATTGGGTTGGTTGGGTTACTGTATCAGACCTAAAATCAATCATATTGGGCGAAGATAAAACGAAATCGTCCTTTTTGTACTTCAAGATTCATCTAATTTTATCCTCATTTATGGTGTTCAAAGAATGTATTTTGCCCATTTTAGTAAGTTTTTCCACAAATGCTACCTTTTTAGCTTGCTTTTTCTTACTTTTGCAGGCTCTGAAAAAGGCTGTTGATATTGTTAGTAAATTATTGATTGTAAAACAATTGCAGCTTTTTCTCTGTTTTACATTAATTAAGCTAATTACAAACTATGAGGCAGCTCAAAATTGCTACCCAGATTACCAACCGCGATTCTCAGGCAGTTGAAAAATATCTGCAGGAAATTTCTAAAATTCCGATGATCACTCCAGAAGAAGAGACCACATTGGCTCAAAAAATTAAAATGGGGGATCAAAGGGCTTTGGATAAATTAGTACAAGCAAATTTGCGATTTGTAGTATCCGTGGCTAAGCAATATCAACATCAGGGTCTCTCATTGAGTGACTTGATTAATGAAGGAAATCTCGGATTAATTAAAGCTGCACAAAGATTTGACGAAACAAAAGGTTTCAAATTCATATCTTATGCTGTTTGGTGGATTCGTCAATCAATTCTTCAGGCCTTAGCTGAACAAGGCAGATTAGTTCGCTTACCACAAAACAAAATTGGTACCTATAATAAAGCCAATAAAGCATACATGGCTTTTGAACAAGAACATGAACGTGAGCCTTCTACAGAAGAACTTGCTGAGATTCTTGAAATGAGCGAAACAGAAATCAATAATATTTTTCAATCAAATACCCGTCATACTTCTTTAGATGCTCCGGTTCATGAAGCTGAGGATGTAGCAATGGGTGATTTATTAGAAGGTAGTGATGATACTGACGAAGATGTTATGAAAGACTCCTTAAGAGAAGAAATTCGTAGGGTCTTAAAATCATTAAGTCCACGTGAAGCTGAAATTGTAAATGCCTATTTTGGTTTGGATGGAGAAAATGGAGTTACAATTGAGCAAATTGGACAGAAGTATGATCTTACAAAAGAGCGTATTCGTCAGATTAAAGAAAGAGCAATTAAACGTCTTCAAAAAGCACGGTATAGTAATGCCCTTAAAGCTTATTTAGGTTAAAAAATAACAAAAAATATATTCAGACCCCTCTATAAATTGGAGGGGTTTTGTTTTATAATGCATTAAACAATTCACAATTCTTATTGTTTTTGCATTATAACTTTGTAGCATGAAAAAATTAGTTTTTAGATGTTTTTTTCTTCTGGCATTAATATCATGCGAGAAGACTATCAACATAAAGACTGATACCTCAGCTTCAAAATTGGTGGTTGATGCACAAATTGAAAATGATTTGCCACCCAGGGTTATTCTTTCCAGTTCAATAGGATACTATGCTACCATCGATTCAACGGTACTAAACAATAGTTTTATTCATGATGCATCAGTAACAATTTCAGATGGATATAAGACTTATCCTTTGAAAGAATTTAAAATAGCAGCCTCTAAAGGATTTGTCTATTATTATAGTTGTGATCCATCAGTACCTTCAACTTATTTAACTGGCGCTTTGGGTAAACAATACCAATTGGAAATAACTTATCTAAATCAAGTGTATAGTGCATCAACGGGGATTCCAGATCTGACAAAAAAAATCGACTCGATTTGGTGGAAGCCATTGAAGAATTACCCCGATTCACCACAAGTAGTTATTATGGCTACTGTTACTGATCCTCCGGGTCTTGGGAATTATATCAGATATTTTACTAAACAAAATGCGGGTCCATTTTTACCAGGATTAAATAGTGTGTTTGATGACCAGATTGTTGATGGAAAAACCTATTCGATTCAAATTGATAAAGGAGTAGATAGGAATCAAAAAATTGATATGGCTAACTATGGCTTTTTTATAAAAGGGGATACTGCAACCATTAAGTTATGTGATATTGATAAAGCCACTTATGATTTTTGGCGTACCTGGGAATATGCGTTTCAATCTATCGGCAATCCTTTTTCATCTCCCGGTAAAGTGTTAGGGAACATTAATAATGGTGCTCTCGGAGCATTTTGTGGGTATGCTGCCCAGTATAAAATTTTGATTATCCCCAAATAATTCAATTTTGTGTACAAAGAAATTGATCAATTGAGTAAGGGAATTTAATTTTGTTTGTTTTAAATAATGTAGAAATGTCAAATGAAACAATAGAAAAAGTACATGTTTTAATAATTGGTTCTGGTCCGGCAGGTTATACAGCTGCTATTTATGCTGCTCGCGCAAATATGAAGCCTGTTTTGTATCAGGGGATTCAACCAGGCGGCCAACTTACTATTACTACTGAAGTTGAAAATTATCCAGGATACCCTGATGGAATTCAAGGTCCTGAAATGATGATTGACTTTGAAAAACAAGCTGTTCGCATGGGCGCAGATATTCGTTATGGAATAGCTTCAAAAGTAGATTTCAGCAAACGCCCATTTCGAGTTGAAATTGACGAGGAAAAGTGGATAGAAGCTGATTCGGTAATAATTTGTACCGGAGCTTCAGCTAAATGGTTAGGTCTGGAAAGTGAACAAAGACTAAACGGCTTTGGAGTAAGTGCCTGTGCTGTATGCGATGGTTTCTTTTTTAAAGGAAAAGAAGTGGCAATTGTTGGTGCGGGTGATACTGCAGCAGAAGAAGCTTTGTATCTCTCAAAACTTTGCTCGACAGTGCATATGGTGGTTCGAAAAGATCAGATGAGAGCCAGTAAAGTAATGCAGAATCGAGTTTTAAATGCTCCAAATATTAAAGTATATTGGAATAGTGTAACAGATGAAGTGCTTGGGGAACATAAAGTAGAAGCCATTCGTTTACACAATACACATACTAATACCAAGCAAGAAATTCCTGTTAGTGGCTTTTTTGTAGCTATTGGCCATGAGCCCAATAGTGGAATTTTTAAAGGGTTTATAGATATGGATGAAACAGGATATATCAAAACAATACCAGGAACTACTAAAACAAATATTCCTGGAGTTTTTGCTGCAGGCGACGTTCAGGATAAAAATTATCGGCAGGCAGTTACAGCAGCTGGAAGTGGCTGCATGGCTGCACTCGATTCAGAAAGATATTTAACTTCTGAGGGATTAGCTTAGGGGTTTTGATAATAATTCATTTAAGGCGGTGGCATTTAGCTTATCGCCTTTATTTTTGCAATATGATTCAAATACATTTGGAACAACTTCAATTTTATGCCTATCATGGTCTTTTTCAGGAAGAAAAATTATTGGGTAATGAATATCTTGTGGATATCCACTTAGATTATCAACCTAATAAGAAATTTATAAATGCTATTGATGAAACTATCGACTATAGTAAAGTGTATGAATTGATTTCTCAACGAATGAAATTGCCAACGGATCTATTGGAAACAATTGCTACGGAATTTTGCCATCAGATGATGGAAAAATACGAAACGTTACAATCTATTCATTTTAGTATTAAAAAAATGCATCCACCCATCAATCAATTGATTGGACATGTTGGTGTGAAATTTCAATTAAAAAGATCCGACATTTAAATTTGTACTTATGAAAGGGTTATTCATTCTTTTTTTACTTCCATTCTGTTATGCTAGTATGGCACAAGATGTTGCTGTTTTATTAAAAGAAGCTGATAATTATGAACGCCAAATTAAAGAACCCGAAGCCCTTGAAAAATATAAATCAATTATAGAATTGGATCCCTCCAATGTAAAAGCACTTGTTAAAGCATCGGAATTGAACGCTTCTATAGGAGGTAGGCAATTAGATAAAAATAACAAACGACTTTATTTTGAAACATCTCTGGCATTTGCAAAAAAAGCGTTGGATACTGAACCAAATAATGCAGATGCAAATTATGCAATGGGAATGGCAGCTGGTAAAATGACAGATGTGGAAACGGAAAACAAGAAAATAGTAGCATTTGTAAAAGATGCAAAATCTTTTAATGAAAAAGCCATTATTTTAAATCCAAAACATGCCAAAGCAACTTACAGTCTAGGTAAATGGAATTACGAAATGGTTAATCTCTCTGGTCTTAAAAAGATAGCTGTGAAACTCTTTTATGGAGGCTTGCCGAATGGCAATTTAGATTCAGCTATAACTTATTTTGAAAAGTGTAGAATTTTGGATCCTTATTTTGCATTAAATTATCTTGATCTTGCCAAAGCTTATCGAGATAATCATCGACCAGCTCAGGCAATAGAAATTTTAAATAAACTAGTTAAATTACCTATTCGAACCGGAGATGATGTTGCCATTAAAGCAGAAGGATCGAAAATGTTAAACGATATTCAATAAATAATTAAAAAATCGAAAATGGGATTACAAGAATTATTTCAAGAATCTATAATTAATAGTAAAACACTATCTGAAAAACCAGATAACGAAACGCTTTTAAAACTTTATGCCCTTTATAAACAAGGAACAGAAGGGGATACGCAGGAATCTGGGCCTCCCAATCCTTTTGATTTTGTAGCAAAATTCAAACATGAAGCATGGGCTAAGTTAATTGGTACAAGTAAAGAAGAAGCAATGCAATCTTATATTGATTTAGTAAATAAATTAAAAGGATAATTATTTAAATTTTTATTTTTTTCCACTTCCCACTTTGCATATACCAGAAAGAGGGGATTAGAATTGTTGTCCAATAAATCCACTCACTACCCCAACCCCAGGTGATTGGTAATTGCATTTTTTCAAGAATAGTATATACATAAATGCAATAAAAAATAATAGCAACAAATTCAGTTGCAAGGTTCATGGACGAATTTCCAGAACCTGTTACTGCATTCATCCAAACAACTGAAACAGACATTAGAACTAATGCTAATGAAACAACCCTTAATACTGGAATGCCAGCTTTTATAAAATCTTCACCCTGCCCATAAATGGATAAAAAAGCATGCGGAAATAAATTTAAAATCAAACAAACCAAACTTGCAAAACCCACACTCCAAGCCATTATTTTTTTTATTAATGGCATTACTAATTCCTGTTTGTTCTGACCGATCACATTACTCACCATTGTATTAGCAGTTGCCGCAAAAGCCCAAGTAAAGCAGCCAAAAAAGCCAAACATATTTCGCATAGTATTTGATACTGCTAAATCCCTGGCCCCATGGTGTTCGATTAAAATATAAAAGAACTCCCAACTAATTATACTAATAGCATGTTGAGCAATTAATGGAGCTGATTGAATAATTATTAATTTACTATTTGTTTTTTCGAAACTCCAGGATTTAAAAAGGTTTAATTGTTTGCTAATTCCTTTATATCGAAGTACCATAAATAAAACAAGCAATCCTGCAAATTCAGAAATGATAGAGGCAATTGCAGCACCATTAAACCCCAAATGAGGTAATCCTAATTTGCCATAAATTAAAGTATAATCAAAAAACACATTAACAACTGCCTCAGTAGCAGTACCTAAAATCAAATATCTTGTTTGATTAGTGCCAACCAATAAGGCATTTCTCATTTGATATACATATAAAAATGGGAGCCCTAGGATTCTAATATTTAGAAACTGAACGGCTATTGACACCCTTTCTGGATC
>CAIJZG010000262.1 GCA_903825065.1 uncultured Bacteroidota bacterium | reverse complement strand
GCAGGCGGATTAGTACTTAAAGTGGTATGATACATTACCCATAAAATGCGGCTCACTTTTTCATCGATGGTAGCCACAGTTACTTTTCCTTCTTTCACAGCTTTGAGCAAAGGATCAGCAAAATAATAAGTGTTATAAGGGGGCCTCGAACCCATTTCCAGGTCTAGGCCATTGTTTGCAGCTTTAACAGTGCTATGTGTTCCACCCCAATCGCTTATCACGATTCCTTTAAAGCCCCATTGGTCTTTCAGTATAGTCTTAAGTAAGTATGGGTTCTCGGAACAGTAAACACCTCTTAATTTGTTATAAGCACTCATAATAGTCCACGCATTACCTTCTATGATAGTTGCTTTAAATGCAGGCAAATAAATTTCTTGCATAGCACGTTCATCAATTTCAACACTTACTCTGTCGCGTTCAATTTCTTGGTTATTAAGTGCGTAGTGTTTTACGCAGGCAGCAATATGCTGACTTTGAATTCCTTTCACAGATTGAACAGCTAATCTTGCATTTAAGAAAGGATCTTCCGATAAGTACTCATAAGTTCTTCCGTTCAAAGGGGTACGAGCAATATTGAAGGCAGGAGCCAACATGATATATTTTTTTCTAGCCCTTGCTTCTTCTCCCATAGCATGTCCATAGTCGTAAGAAAGTGCTGGGTTCCAAGTTGCTGCCAACGCAGAACCATTAGGAAAGAAAGTAGCAGAATCTGTTTTTAAATTTGCAGAACCCCAACCTTCTAATACATCTTCGCGAACTCCTAAAGGCCCATCATCCGTCATCAATCCGGGTATGTTTAAACGGGGCACACCAGCTGTTCCAAAGATTCCGTTGGCATGAAGCAGGGCAATCTTTTCTTCCAGCGTTAATTGTTTAACCACAGCGGCAATTTTTTGAGCAGATACTTCATCCTGATTTGTCTGTGCAATTACTAAACAGGTAGGAATTAATAAGAGTAGGGAAACCAAAAATGGTAAGGCTTGGCGTTTCATAAATGGCAATATTTATTGTTTGATTATTTCTTAAAAGAATAGGAATAAAGTTATACATTTTCAGTCGTTTATTTTTTTTGTTGATTACAAAAAAAAACAGCTAAATCATTTTGTTTTAGCTGTTTTAATTTTTTGTAGGTTGTCTCTTAATTAGAAGCGTCTTTATAAAAAGTGATGGAAGGTTTTCCTATAACCCCGGCATCCATCATTATTTTTTTGAAAGCTGGATCTGCTAGTCTTGCTTTTACTTTTGTCAAATCGGTTATTTCAAAAACAATATGCACCAAGGTAGAGTCATCAATACCTCTTCCAAGAGCTACATCGTTCATTCCGTTTGCTGTTCTTGTTGCTGCTCCTTCTGCATCATATACTTTCAGCCAAGCATCATAGTTCTTCACCTTGTGAACAATTTCTAAACGGGAATCAAGCGTTTTTTGATTATCTGGACTGAATCTTACAATTTTCCAAAACTTCATTTCGGGTTTTGAAATTACACCCCCTTTATCCATTGCTGCTTTCAATCCAGGATCAGCAGGAAATGCTTTTGCTTTCGCTAAATCAGAAACTGCTAAAACGATTTTAACATTATTTGGTTTTTCAGCTTCTCTTTCAACTGCAACAAAAGAAAAACCAGCATCCTTACGTCTAGCAGTATCAGTGTCGAAAGCCATACGCCAGGTTTTGTAATCTTTCACCGTGTGGTAAATAGTTACCACATCCATTGGAAGGGTTGGTCCAGTTGGTGCGGGTGCAGCATTAGCTTTAGCGGAACTGTCAGCCGAAACTTTAGCCTCCTCTTTTTTTTCACTGGAATTATTGTTACAGGCAAATAGGATACCTGCAAAGCTGATTGCAAGTATTAACTTAAACATTTGTTTCATTGTTTTTGTTTTTGATTATGGGGATTATTGTGGTTTATTAATTATTGACATAAACTTTTCCATCTTTCATTACGAAATGAACATTCAGAATGGCATTAATATTTTTGTCAAGGTCATTATCTACAGCAATGATATCTGCGAAATAGCCAGATTTAATGATCCCTATTTTATCGCTCCAGTTTAATTGACGGGATGCATTGATTGTTGCGGTTTTTAATATTTCAGAGATGGTCATTCCTGATTCAAAGTAACTGATCAAAGTTCTCTTTGATGCTTCTGCAAAAGGCATTTTTAAATCCATATTATCATCTGAACCCATCGCTATAGCTACTCCATTCTTTATTGCGTTTTGTATAATTTTTCTTTTAGTTTTATTTGCAGACTTCAATATGCCTTCCCAGCGATCAGGATAAGCCAACTGGAAATATTTTTTGCTGGTAAGATCATCCATATGGGTAGCAACAAAAATTACTCCTTTTTTTGCCATTAATTGAAATGTTGAATCTTGAATTTGGTCTCCATGTTCGATTCCATCGACGCCACTAATAACTGCATTATATGCGGCTTGATTACTGGTTGCATGTGCAGTAACTCTTATGCCGTAACGATGTGCCTCATTTACGATTGCTTTCATTTCTTCAATAGATAATGCTGTAATGTTTACAGTATTATTAGAATAGATCTTTATAATATCGGCACCTTGTGTAATAACTTCACGTACTGCTTGCGTTGCATCTTCAGGACCAATAACAATTCTATATTCATCATTAATGATCGTTCTATGTTTATAAATTATTTTTGGAATTGTACCGCCTTCTGAAGCTAGAGCCATACCGGCACATCGCATCCTGGGTCCAATGATCAATCCTTCAATAATCGATTTTCTTAATGATATATCTGCAAATTGACCTGCATTTCCAAGATCCTGCACAGCAGTAATACCAGCTTCTAGATATGCGTGGGCTTTAACTGAACCATAAATTGCTCTATAGGCATCACCAACCATAGTGAGCGTTTTCATAACGTCAATTCCTAAATAGCTGTTCTCAGGTAAAATAGTTTCTTTATTTAGCAAATGAGTATGAGCATCTATTAAGCCAGGGAGAACTGCATATTTTGAAAGATCAACCAATTTGCAATCAATCTTTTCTTTTTCAGAAACTTCCAAAAAAGGTTTTACGTTTTCAATTTTATTGTCAGCAATAATAATCGCTATGTCTGATTGAAAAACACCAGTTTCGCTGTTAAAAAAATTACCAGCTTTGATAAGCGTTTTAATTCCTTCCTGTGCAAAAAGGAAGAAAGGCAAAAGTAAAATCGATAAAACAAAAAACTTTTTCATACAAACACTTTAATATTTGTGAATGTTTATTTCGACTTATGCGCTTCCATATCAATTTCAATCAACTGTCCTTTAAGTGCTAAGCCTTTTACTTCCAACCAGGTTCCAGTAGGGAATTGTTTTTTATAAATTGAATTTCGGAAGCCAGATACTTTGATGAATTCTTCCATATTCGTGGTGTAAATATTCTCTGCATATACATCATCTATGCTGTAGCCGTAATGCTGTAATATCTTTTCTAAATCACTATAACAATTCTTCATTTGCAGTTCCATATTACCTAATCCAATAATAACACCTGAATCTGTCATGCTAACAGCCCCGGAAATTTTAAGATCGTCTCCAATTTTTACTGCGTGCGAATAGCCATAATCTTTTTCCAGTTTTGGTCGTAGGTTAAAATATTCTGGTTTGTAAGATGATACCACTTTTACTTCTGCTTCTGAACTTGTTTTGGATTTATCAGCGTTGTTGCAGCTGCAAAACATACATACACCAAAAAATAAGCTTGAGAAAATTAAATGGATCTTTTTCATATCTTTTGCTTTGTGTGGATTAACGTTAATAGGTGTCCCCATTTTATTCATGAAACAACACTAAATGCATTGAATAGGATTCTTCAAATTGTGGAACATACATTGGTTGTGGGTAAAGCACAAATTGTTGTAGCATAATTATGTTTTGGCGATAAAAAAATCGAAATAGTAATTGAATAGGATATGGGATGGAGAAATGAAGCTAGTAGGTACAATGTAAGCAATAGATAAGACAGTATCGTCAAAAAAAGCTATTATATTAATTTTAAGTTTAATTTAATTAATTGATTTTAAATCCGAATAATTTAACTGGCCCTATTAAACCTGAAGGCATTAAAGGCATCTTCTTATTTAATATTGCTTCAATTGGAGAAGTAGTCCATAGACTTTTTACAGTTCCGTATTGATTAAGGTCTCCAATAAAACGGTTTCGGCAAACTGTTGCTACAGTAATCTCTAATTTGTTTTCTGATTGTAATAAATCTGATACTAGTAAGCGCGTATTAGGCTGCCAGGGGTATGCCAGTAATTTGCCATTTAGAATCACTTCCGAAGTGGCGCTAATATTACCCAAATCGAGTAAAATAGAATCCTTCTTTGAAAAAAAGTCTGGAGTATTGAATTGAATGGTATACTTTACTTTCCCTGCAAAATATTTGATAGCAGGATTATCAAATTCAGTGAGTGATTTTAAACCATTTATTTCTATTGGCGTAATCACTTCGTTAGAAATTGGGAAAAATTCAATCTTTGTTTTAGCATTACCAATTTCAGCAATTGTGGGTTGATTTAATTTTGTATAAATCAGTTTATTCTCACTTGTTGAGAAAATATATTCGCCAGTTAATACAGTCGTAAATGAAAATTTTCCATTAAGAAAAACAACTTGAGGGATTTGAAATGCAGTATCTGTTATTTGTTGAATTGGAAATATTTGCCTTTCAGAAATTGATACCTGTTGAATAAAATGTGCTGGTGGTACTTTCTTGAAAACAAATATTTTAGATTCATAAGGTTTGAAAGAAACTGGAATTCTTGTTTGATTTTCTTCTATTGAATAGGTAGCTGGTTTTAAAATGTCTCCATTCTCTGCATTCCATATCTCTGGAGTTTTACCTTTTACACGGAATAAAATTTCCCTATTGATATTTTTGTTTTGTTGATTAAAAACAAAATAAATTTCCATATCATCCAGCTTTTTGTGGATATACATGATTTCTTTTGGATCCTTTGTATTGGTGGTCAAGTCGGGAATTACATGCAATTGATCTAATACTTCTGCAAGTGGCTTTCCTGAAATCATTTTTCCTCTGCCATACTTATTTTCAAAGGTATTTCCCCATACCTCATTCACTAACTTGTGGAAAGCTGTAGTCTCATTTTTGATATCTGATAATGACAACATTTCTGTTGGCTTTGGGCCATAAATAACTGCACCTGCTTTAACCAATTCTGCAACTCTCTTTAAAGTTGAGAATTCCATTTTAGTACTATTGTGCAACATTAATAAAGGAAACTGTTGATTGCCACCAAGTGTAAGTTTACCTTCAATGACTTTAATTTTATTTTTCAACATCTCTACGTTGCATGCATTCGGTCTTATGCCAAAAGGTAGCTCGTTTATAAAGTTTTTGCTATAAAACAAAGGCAATTGATCCCCAATGTAAAATAGCACATCAACAACTGGTTCTCCTTTTTGAAGGATATATTGTACTCTTGATTGATACTTTAGCCAATCCTGATTAAATTCCCAGACTGGATT
>CAIJZG010000261.1 GCA_903825065.1 uncultured Bacteroidota bacterium | reverse complement strand
GGTGTATAGACCGTTAAAAAACATTACTTTAAGCACTACAAAATACCG
Source organism: uncultured Bacteroidota bacterium (assembly GCA_903825065.1). Taxonomy (GTDB): domain Bacteria; phylum Bacteroidota; class Bacteroidia; order Chitinophagales; family Chitinophagaceae; genus Sediminibacterium. The sequence continues at coordinate 6,812 of CAIJZG010000261.1, read as the reverse complement.
TGCTTTATCTGCAACAGTTTTAGTGGCAGTTCATGGAAAATGATGCAAATCTAATAGCATCTACAGTCATCAAAATGATAAAATAACTGTTTTTGGTCGCTTTATTTCTGCGATGAAAACAAAATTACAAGCATTGTTTTACACAAATGCTTGCAATGTCATCACTTCAACAAATCTTTGCTCAATCAAGTCCAACCGCAACGGACAACTCCAAAACACATACATTGCTCAATGGTGCGTTGACGCTTTTTAAGCGAAAGCGAAGTCACCAGTGGCAATGTAGATTTAAGTTGGCTAATGGCAACTGGCATACTGCCAGTACCGGCACTGATGATTTGGCCTCAGCAAAGGTGCAATCAATAGCCATCTACGAAGCCACCAGAGCCAAGACTGATGCTGGATTAGCCATATTAAGGAAGACATTTAGACAAGTCGCATTGGCTGAAATTGGAAATATGGCCAGGATGATGGAAAACAAGACAGGTAAGCGTACATACAGGGACTATACCTTTGCCATCAACAAATACTTAATTCCTTTCTTTGGGGCAAAGGAAATTGAGACAATAACAGTAGATGACTTGGCTGACTTTGAATCTTGGCGTGAAGCGGAGATGGGAAAAATGCCAATGGCCAGTACCAAACGTAATCACGCCAGTGCTTATATACGAGTGATTAACTACGGAAGAGAATCAGGTGCTGTTGGGCTAAATCGCGCGATTCCCATTCTTAACTCTAAGGGAACTAAAAGCACACCCCGCCCAGCCTTTACAAATGAAGAAATTGAGCAACTGAGAGCATATTTTCCAACTTGGTTGACCAGTAGCTATACAGAACATACTGCTGAGATGAGACGGCTTTGCATTGCATATGTGGAGTTCTTATTGGCTACAGGAATTAGACATGGCACTGAAGCCCTACCCCTAAGATGGCGACATATTCAATGGCATTGGATGGATGGCAAACGATATGTTCGTATTTGGGTCAGTGGCAAGACAGGGCCAAGATATTTGATTGCTAGACACGAGGTAGTGGAAGTATTGGAACGACTACTGGTCTGGCAAGGGTTACCCTATAAGAACTTGACTGAAATCATTGATGCCAAGCTAGACAAGCCGGTTTTTAAACGCCCAAATGGTGACACCCTAAGCCATATGCCCAATATCTTCCGAAATTTGATGCAAAAGAGTGGGTTACTGGAAGATGGTGCTGGGCAGACCAGAACTTTATACAGCCTTCGCCATACCTATGCCACTCAGTCACTGGCAAGGGGCATTGATATTCATACCCTAGCCAAGCAAATGGGTACAAGCGTAGGCATGATTGAACGCCATTACAGCAAAATGACTGCAACTATGGCAGCGGACAAGTTGGCGTAGTACCAGGCGTTACTTCAAGTAACGGGTTGTTCTGACTGAAAAATAATTACCATGTCACCTTCCACCAAATCAACGCTTTGAAAATTAGGAATTTCTAAGCCAGCTACCCAGATATCAATTGTGAAAAAGAAATAGCTTATTGCTTGATCTCGTCCGTTTCAGGAGTACTTTGAAACAGCGAATGCATCGTATAAAAACATAGCCCGTTTATTCAAAATGAATTGTTTTTTTAATCAAACTGATTTTTATGAATACAGGCGTCTCGGAGTATGCTCGAGCTGTTTTTTACAATTACAGTAAAGCAAGGGGTACAGAGGGTAAAACACACCCTGAAAAGTTTAAGTACCCCTACGTAATTTTCTTGACGACTCAAAATTTCAGGTTGCAGATGCCATTTGGGTATGCGTTGATCTTACTGGGCGTATGGTGTTGGGCGCCAACTTAGGTGCTAGGGCTTGCTGTAACTGGTCGATGACCTGAGCTTGCTGGTGCACTAAATTTTGCTGGGTGTTGTGTTGCACTTTTAATTTTGGGGTGCTGGGTAGCAGGGGTACTGGCCTACCCTTAATCAATTTACGCCACGTGGTACGACGTCTGGTTTCCAGAATACTTGGATAGATTGTTACTTCCAACAGCATAGCTATATCCTTTTTGCTTGTGATTTCGCTCATTAACATGGTGTATACCCCTTTAATGTATTTATAAGGGGGAGGGTTGTTAATGAACTAACTGCACAAACCCGATGATGTTGCTGGCGCCGTATTGTGAAGCCAGCAATAGCTTTGCTTGGTACTCACTTGCGGCTTGGACACGTGTTTGTACAACGGTGTTGTTAATTCGTACGTTTGCTTGGTAGGTATTCATATTTTAAGTTTAAAAGTGAGGTCGGCAGTTACGCCAACCCCAGCTTGTTATTTTCCAAATGCTGTACGAGTAGCATTACTAGCATCGTTAATTGCCTCGTCAAAATCGCCAGCCAAAATTGCTGTTTTCAAGCTGGTCAATGTAGCTATAAGCTCATCACCTGTAGAAAGCTCAATAGCGTTTGCACCTTTCTTGTTAAGTGCAAGTGTTTTTGAGCCGTAGCGGATGGTCAAGTTAATCTTGCCGCTATCAGCAACGTAAAACCACTCACGAACTCGTTTTGCAACTTCCTTGGTCACTTGCTCGCCAGTAGTAGCGTTTACAAAGGTGCGCATCTTTGTAGGTGCGTATTGCTGACCAGCTTTTTTAGCTTGGCATAGTTCCAATTGCTCATGTACTTTGGCTGCCAACTTGTTTCTACGTTGCACGATGGGACTCAATACTGCGGGACGCTTGCTAGTAACTAGCTTGAGGGTTGTTAATACTGACATTTAAAACTCCTAAGTTGTTTATCGAGTCTTCAGTCTGGCATCGGTCATTTAAGGAGTCGACCAGAAAAGGCAATGATTTCGCCACATTTCCACAACACTTATGTAAGGAATTCACATTTGCTAATACTTTTTATTAGATTTGATAAATAAATACATGCAAAAAAATATGGAAACAATTAGGGAATTTTTAAATCAACAAGAAAAGCACATAACGCACTATGTAGTTGCGCAAAGCCATTACTTTGCGTATCACAAACAGGCAAACGACATTGAAAGAATGACATTTAATTTGCGTAAAGATTTCAGGCATGCAAGAAACTGTTTTAACAAAGAGCTATATGGAAATGGCGCAATACGTAAGCCAATGTTGTATTCGCCATTACTAATACCCACAATAGAAGGCACTAGAGAAGTATCAAATCCAAAAAAGTCAATTCACTACAACATTTACCTAGGCAACTTACCCAAAGCACTTACAACAGAAGATATAAAAACACTATGGACTTACTGCTGGGTAGACAAAGCAAAGCAAAAAAACGATATTTACATTACAGAACCGTTAGCTAACACTCAATCACACTTATTAAATTACGGCACTAAAGAGGCTCAGTTTGGGAACACAGGCTGTTGGGATTTTGAAAATACACAAATACCTTATCTCGCACTCAAAGCTGACTGAAGTTGCTTTGGGTAGTTGTTGGCTAAGCATTGGAAGCAATGCTTAGTTATATGGCTTTGACTTAAAACGACAGACCATAAAGACAAGAAAAATCAAACAAGTAACTACAAAGAAACACTTGAATTGAAAATGTTTAGAAACAACTAGATCATTACATTTTCCTACAGAAGGTGCTAAGTTGTTGTGATCATTGATTATTTTCAACTAAATATTTTTAGCAACAAGGCACTCGACTTTTAAATAAAAGGATATAGGCTTGAAGCTACTAAAACATTATATTTAGAGGTTGAAAATGACAAAACGAGCCAAAACACTGACCCCACAAGAATTAAAAAGAACGCTGAATTACATCAGCACAAAACGACATGCGGCTAGAAATAGATTGCTTGTGATTTTAATGTTCAATACAGGAATTCGCGTTAGTGAGGCAGCGAGCTTGCGTTTTTGCGATATGCTTGATGAGCAGGGTAATATTAAGCGCGAAATTTACTTGCGCCCAGACCAAACAAAGGGTGGTGAAGGTCGCAGTATTTTTATAAACAATCAGCTTTTTAAAGAGCTACATAGTTACATCAAACAATTTAAATCTGCGGATTTAAGCAAAAAACTGATTTACTCTCAGAAGAAGTCCAGTGATGGGTTTACGCCCAACACGCTTTGTCAGTATTACTATTATCTTTTTAAGGGTGCATGTATAGATGGCGCTACATCCCACAGCCCAAGGAGATCATTCATCACAACTTTGGCATCAAAAGGGGTTGGAATAAGGGTGCTGGCTAGCTTAGCTGGGCATAGGTCCATACAAACAACCATGGTTTACATCGATGCAAATGATGACCAGAAAAGGGCGGCTGTAGAGCTTATATAAATCTCACAATTGTGAGATATTTGCCCTATGTTTTGTATTGTGAAGCGGCTACGGAATCAAGTAATGCTTGGTTTTGTACTAGGATGCTGTGCCAATTTGAACTGTTAAACACATCATCAATAACTGTAATAGCATCAATGTACCTCTGTGGTACGTTGCTCATTTGTTTGTTTTTAAACGTCTCGTCATTTGCTCTTTCAAAAGCATCCAAGTACACCCAAATATTGTGATTGGTCAGAAGCATGTTGCTGATAGTGTCAAATTGCTTCTTGCTGTACAACTCTTCCCTAACGTTTATATGCCCCAAACTCATTAATTGGCCTAGAGGAGAGTTGTATGGGAAGGGGTCAGTGCTACCTACAAAACTAAAACGTTGGATGGTATTGGATTTGGCAGTTTTAATATTCCAGCTACTTATTTTATTTGTGTAGGGCACTGTGTAATTGGGCTGTTCAAACTTGCCAGCAGTTTGAAATGGACTTGAGCTGTCATAGCTAATAGTTAAATTTGGATTATCTTTACGCAGGCAATTTTGAATTTTGGTAAGCATAATTGCCCATACGGGAGTGGACACGCCCAGCGCATGAAGCCAATCTTGACCGGACCTTAAATGTCCCTCGTCATGCATCATGCGTGTTGTGCGTATTACTTGAGCTAATCCACCTTTTGCGCCTGCGCCACCAGCTAGTGCATAACCTGAGCATTTAAAGAACTTTACGCCATCCCACCAATCTTTTGTGCTCTGTTCATCTAGTCCTTGTACAACATTCAACCATTTTGTTCTTTTTCTACCGTGTACATCAATAAATTTAAGGTTGTCCACTGTCATAGCTAGGAGTTCTGAGACAGTGCATTTATTAAATGGGGAATCTTTACCCTGTTTGGGGTCAGTCGCCCATAACGGCATATCCAATGTCATTGCGTAATCGGCATAAGCATCCAACCAACTTACTATCCATTTTTTAACATCATACGCACCAGCCCAAACTGTCATGGCATCTTGTGCACTCATACCTTTGTGCAATCCTTTAAAACCTGCTAGAGCACCACTGCCAATCTGGTAGCCACCACTGTCGCCTACAAATGTGAAGTCATTTCTGCCGGCTTGAGTTACAGAGTTATTAATAGTTGATAGTGCACTAAAGTTACCAATTGAGTGCAATAGGAAAGGGTGATAAAACAACTTACTCTTTTTGTTCCATACGCAAAAATCTTTTATGTCTAAACCATTGGGAAATGATCTGTCAGCTGGAATTTTCTTAGTTAAAAAGTTGGCGTAACCTGAGTTAATTGCAGGCAAATAAACTGCGTATTCTTTTGTATTAAATGACTGAGGCATTGCTACTCATCCGATGTATCGTCCGTAATCCAATTAATATTGCCACTCAACTCTGGGAATCCATCAGCTAGCTCACTTTGCTCATTAATTATTTGCTTTTTATAGATTGCTTCAGCTTCTGATTTATCTTTTAATCCCAGCAACTCAAGTCCTTTGTAAAATTCGTCTCCTAAATCATATTCATCAAATTCAAATTCATCAACTCTCACTCCGCATCGCTCAGGCGTATATAGATTTAAAAACTCCACATGTCTGTTGTCATTCAATCCATCCCATTTTGGTATTGCAACTGTGTAGTCAGCCGCATCAGTTGCATATTTAAACACCATACCAGCATCATTTAATTGAACTTCAATTTCACTATTAATATCAAGCTCAGCTAAAGTTATTAATAATGGAGCTAACTCATGTGTAAAAAAAAGCCCACTAAAATCAGGATCTACGCTCAGTGGCATATCAAATAAAACCAAATCATCGCGTTCAAAATCGCCTATATGTTCATCAAAAGCTATCTGAATACCATCTCTCCTGAACATCAATTCCCAAAACCTATGCTGTGTCCTATTAATATTTTCACCAATATCGTTAATCCATTTTTTGGCAAGTAAATCTGCTATTTTTACAACTTCGTTTACAGGCAAGAATATCTTTGTTATTTTTAATTCATGTTCTTGATCGTAAATTACTTGGGGCAGTAATTTGCTGGGGTCATCTTCACCAAATCCATAAAAATTTAAAAATATGAAATCACCATTGTTTAACTTGCTGTCCAATCTTATCAAGTGGCTTAGATCCCCATCAAACTTGTAATAACGATTGAAAGTTGCATCACTAGATGGTTTAAATAAATTTATATCGTTTGGAGCAATCAACCTTTGCTCAATCACACGCCTATCTATTAAGGGCATGTATAAATCTGAATAAGCGTGTTCAAATATTTTTGTTTTAGGTTTTGCTATTGTTACCATGCCCCCAACAATCCTGCCATCATTGTCCTCATAGTCAATTGGGCTAAGTATTAATTCACCACGCTCATAGCTATAAGTTAATCTTCTTTTTGCTGGAGTATTTCTGTAATTAAGTTTGGGGTTTTGGTAGGATTTAGGCTCGATCAATGCTTTATCCATGTGCTTAGCGGATTTATTGGTCAAGCATTGCGATTTAATTGTTTCAAAAATACATCTAACGCTGTTAG
>CAIJZG010000260.1 GCA_903825065.1 uncultured Bacteroidota bacterium | reverse complement strand
GGTGGTAGTGCTATTTTATACCAACACTTATTCTGGTTCTTAGGACACCCTGAAGTATATATTATTTTGTTACCAGCCATGGGTATGGTTTCAGAAATTTTATCTGTGAATTCACGCAAGCCCATCTTTGGTTATATGGCCATGATTGGATCTTTATTTGCAATTGCAATTCTTGCATTCCTGGTATGGGCACACCATATGTTCGTAACCGGATTGAATCCTTTATTAGGATCTGTATTCGTGTTGTTGACTTTGTTGATTGCCGTTCCATCAGCTATAAAGGTATTTAACTGGTTGACTACTTTATGGAGAGGAAATATTCGGTTCACTCCGGGTATGTTATTCGCTATTGGATTTGTAAGTTTATTTATCTCAGGTGGTTTAACTGGTATCTGGTTAGGAAACTCTGCTTTAGATATTCACTTGCACGATACTTATTTTGTAATTGCCCACTTCCACATAGTAATGGGTGTTGCATCTATGTTTGGAATGTTCGCAGGTATCTACCATTGGTTCCCTAAAATGTATGGCAAATTCATGAACAATACTTTGGCGTATATCCACTTTTGGGTAACAATAGCTGGAGCGTACATGATTTTCTGGCCCATGCACTACGAAGGTTTAGCTGGTATGCCACGTCGTTACTACGATTATAGTATCTGGGAAAGTTTCAAACAATTCCAAGGCTTGAATCAGTTCATCAGCTTAGTGGCGATGGTTGTTTTTGCAGTTCAATTTTTATTCTTGTTCAACTTCTTCTATTCAATTTTCAAAGGAAGAAAAGTAACTACTCAAAACCCTTGGGAGTCGAATACATTAGAGTGGACTGCGCCAATTAATCCAGGACATGGAAACTGGCCTGGTGAGATCCCGGAAGTGTATCGTTGGGCATATGATTATGGTAAAGATGGTGTAGACTTTATTCCTCAGACTACTCCAGTTGGAGCTGACGAAAGCGTTGAACACTAAAAAATAATACATACCTGACAGATCAGGATGGTATGGGATAAAATGCTTCAATGCTCCCGATCAAATCGGGAGCATTGTTTTTAAAAAATGATCATCAGATAGAAAGTGCGGATGATTAGTAGAGTCTGATAATCTTTAATTAAAATGACAGGTACCAAAAACAGTAGTACACTAAAATTTTCTTTGGCTGCTAAAGCGAAAGATTATTATCAGCTAATAAAATTCTCATTGAGTTTTATGGTGGTGTTCTCCTGCGTGATCTGTTATTTGTTGGCTACCAAAATAGTAGATTTCGATTGGGGTATGATTATTCTCTTAACTATTGCAGGAATGTTAGTTACGGGAAGTGCAAACGCCATCAATCAGGCAGTTGAAAAAGATACCGATGCGCAGATGAAGCGCACTAGTAGCAGGCCAGTTGCAGCAGGAAGAATGTCGCAAAAAGAAGCATATGTTTTTGCTGTGATTGCCGGTATTGTTGGATGTGGGATGATGTGGTACTATTTTAATTTGTCGGCAGCTCTTTTATCGGCGTTTAGTTTATTCCTTTATGCGTTTATTTATACGCCGTTGAAAAAGATAAATTCAATTGCAGTATTAGTTGGCGCATTTCCTGGTGCTTTTCCTTGTTTAATTGGTTGGGTAGCGGGAAACGATGATTTCGCAACAGGTGGTTGGATATTATTTGGTATACAATTTCTTTGGCAGTTCCCTCATTTTTGGGCAATTGCCTGGGTGGCTCACAATGATTATAGCAAAGTGGGATTCAAATTGCTACCAACTGATAAAGGACCTACTAAATTCACAGCCTTGCAAGCAGTGATGTATTCGGTATTGATGATACCAGTTGGGATATTGCCTCATTATTTTGGATTAACTGGTCAGACAAGTATGTATATTGTAATCGTATGTAACTTGTTTATGGTTGTTCAAAGTTTAAGGTTGTATCAGCAAATGGATGTGAAAGCAGCAAGAAGGGTAATGTTTAGTAGCTATATCTATTTGCCCATTGTATTATTGGCTTTATTGGCAGATAAAATACATTGATTTAAAACTTAGTTGAATAAATTGAAAATTGAGATGACTACATCAGTTCCAAGAAATGTGCCACAAAGAATTCACCCCCACAAATTTTTGATGTGGGCTGCTATTGGTGGAATTGTGATGATGTTTGCGGGATTAACTAGCGCCTACATTGTAAAAAAGAACCAAAGCAGTTGGCTTCAGTTCGATTTGCCAATAGAGTTCTATTATTCCACTGGCGTCATTGTATTGAGTAGCATAACTATGTATTTCAGTGCAATTGCTTTGAAAGCTGCTAAAATCAGCCAATACAAAGCAATGATTTCAATAACAGCTTTTCTGGGTATTAGTTTTTTATTGTTTCAATATTTGGGATTTAAAGATCTTCAAGCAAAAAGTATTGCATTAGTTGGACCAAGAAGTAATTCTGCTTCGTCTTTTCTATTTGTTATTACCTTTTTGCATATGATGCACGTGTTAGGTGGAGTAATAGCTTTGATCATTTTTTGGTTTAAGTCAATTAGAAAAAATAGTACGATTACCAGTCTGATCTCTTTAGAAGTTTTGGGAACTTACTGGCATTTTGTAGGAATACTTTGGATTTACTTGTTTTTGTTTTATAACTGGATTGGATAGTTTCAGAAAAATTTGGGATAAAATCACTATTTTTCGACACCAGCCAATATTTTTGTACCGTAATTTTTAGAGCAACATGTCAACTACAACAACTGCAACGACAACTAAGCTTTGGGGCGGGGGAAAAAGTCCCTTCGACGTAGAGTATGGAAAATTGATGATGTGGTATTTTCTAATGAGTGATGCCCTCACTTTTGGAGCATTCCTTATCTCTTATGGAACCATTAGGTTTTCAACTAATGGCTGGCCTGACCCAAATAAAGTATTTAAAAGCTACCCCTTTGCAGCCGAAGGTGTGAATGCACCATTAGTGTTTGTAAGTATCATGACTTTCATTCTGATCGTTAGCTCTGTGACCATGGTATTAGCGGTACAGGCTGGAAAGGAAATGAAAAAGAAAGCAGTTGCGATTAATCTGATCTTAACCATCATTGGTGGTATCGCATTCTTAAGCTGTCAGGCTTGGGAGTGGAACCACTTACATAGTGAAGGAGCTTGGTGGGGGATGAATCCATTCTTGAATGCAGATGGATCTGCTTCATCAACCAATTTCACCAACTATTTCTTTACCATTACAGGATTCCATGGTTTCCACGTTCTATCTGGTGTTGTAATCAATATAGTTATGTTGATTATGACTTTAACAGATCAATTTGAAAAACGAGGACATTACTTAATGATCGAGAAAGCTGGGTTGTACTGGCACTTTGTAGATCTTGTTTGGGTATTTGTTTTTACCTGTTTTTACCTGATCTAATTTCAACCAATAACTATTTAAGCAAATTAATATGTCACATACTGCAACACACGAAGATCATAGCGCTGAAGTGAGAAAAGAAGTCACTAAAGTAACGATCATCTTATCTGTTCTTACCGTTATTGAATTGGCACTGGGATTTTATATGATGGGTATTGAAGCAGCCGGCACACGCCTTTTGATTAAAGGAACCATTGTTATTTTAATGCTTGCTAAAGCATTTTATATCGTTGCCTATTTCATGCACTTGAAACATGAGGTTAAGAATTTAATCATGACGGTTTGTGTACCGCTTTGTATTTTTTTCTGGTTTATTACGGCGTTCTTGATCGATGGAAACTCTTTCAGAAACCTACGTAATACTTATGACCCTCATTTTAAAGAGCAAAGCACCATTAAAGTAGAGAAGAAAGAAGTGGAACATAAAGAAGCCAAAGAAGAAAAAGTAGAAAAGAAAGAAGGTCTGCAACTCGACGCACCAAGAACTGCCGACTAATTTTATAAAATCATAATCAAAGCCATCACAAAATCTGTGATGGCTTTTTTATTATCCTATTTTTGCAGCATGAATAAGAAAGCCATCCTTGGTTTGGTAGTAGCGTTATTAATACCAATCCTATGTTACCTGGTTTTAAAATACAAAAGCGATAGGGCAGTTGATATGCCCAGAAAATATTTGCTCGATACTGTTGTTACCAAAATAGTAAAAGGTAAAGAAACTGATGATAGTATCTGGCATATTACTAAGAATATTCAACTGATTAATCAATTGGGCGATTCTGTACATCTATTCGATAAGCAAGGAAAGATCATGGTTGTTGATTTTATTTTCACAAGTTGTGGAAGTATTTGTCCGCGCTTAACTAATAATATGGTTAAACTGCAGCAGTCTTTTTTAAGAGGTGGAGATGTTCGAAATAAAATCGACACAAACATTGTTCAGTTTATTTCTTTTACTGTTGATCCAGAAAGGGATTCAGTAGCTACACTAAAAAATTATGCAGATAAGTTTAAAGTAAGCCACGACAATTGGTGGTTTCTAACTGGTAGTAAAGACTCGATTTACAAATTTGCTTTTGAAGAATTAAAAGTTGATAAGTTCAGTACCGAACCAATTAGTCCGGATTTTGTTCATACAAGTAGATTTGTTTTGATCGATAAAGATCAATACGTAAGAGGTTATTATAATGGCTTAGATTCTACCTCAATTTCAAAATTAGCAAGAGATATCGGGATGTTGATGCTTGAAAAAGATAAGAAAGCGCCAAGTACGGTATTCAGACAAATCATTGATCTCAGTTGGCTTTGGTTAATCATTGTAAGTGCGGTTATATTCTTTATGGTGTATATGAATGGGAGAAGAAAAATTAATGGATGATAAAAAATCTAATGTCAAAATTCAAAAACAAATTCAAGAGCTATTTTTATTATCATAAATAAATAATTTCATGCTAGCTGCATCCATTACCAAAAATGACAAAAAAGCCTACTGGCTAATCGGAATCTTCTCTGTTGTAGTTTTCATAGCAGTGAGTGTGCTAACTAAAATAAAATTAAAAGTAGATCTAGGTTTTGATGTGCACCTCTTTGCATTATTCAATGCTATTACCAATGCCACCATTGCTGTTCTATTAATTGCAGCGCTGATGGTTGTAAAAAAAGGAAATTATCAATTACACAAAAAATTGATGATGGGAGCTTTGATCTTGTCTGTATTGTTTTTAGTTTCCTATATCGCGCATCATTTGTTGGCAGGAGAAGCTCGATTTGGTGATAGCAATCATGATGGTATGGTAAGTGAAGAAGAAAAATTAGCGGTTGGTGGAATGCGTATATTGTATTATGTAATTCTAATTACACATATTTTCTTAGCCGGAATTATTTTACCTTTTATTTTATTTACGGCTTATCGTGCATTAACTGCTGAGTTTGCTGCACATAAAAGATTAGCAAAAATTACCTGGCCATTATGGCTATATGTAGCAGTAACCGGCCCAATCGTTTATTGGATGATTAAGCCATATTATCTTTAATCGAGTGAAAGTTCAATTGCGGGATCCCAGAATTTTTTCACGAAATCGATGATGGTGTCATCTTTCACGAATACTTTTTCTTTGGCAAGCAATTCTTCCATTTCTGTTGGCGTAGCAAAATGCGACTTCCCACTTAGCATGCCATTGCGATTAACCACACGATGAGCAGGAACTTTAGGAGTTAACTGATGTGCCCCATTCATGGCCCATCCCACCATTCTTGCACTCATTTTTGAGCCAAGAAAGGCAGCGATAGCGCCATAACTTGTAACACGTCCTTTTGGGATTAAACGCGCAACGGCATATACCTGTTCAAAAAAGCTACTGTCTTTTTTGCCACTAGGTAAAATGATTTTGGGTTTATCTTGTTTGTTTTTCATTTTGTAAAACTGTACGCTTGGGTTCGGGTACCGAAACAAAATCAAAGGGACAATGTTTGCAGCCATGACCGCAACAGTATCCTTTATCTAGATGATATTTTTCTGTAAAAACGAATAATCCGTTTTCATCAATATAATAATCTAGTTCATTATTCGGTGTCTGACTCACTAAGTATTTGTTTTAATATGGCATCTTGATCCAATGGTATTTCCTTATCCAATTTAAAACAGAGGTAGTGAATACGTTTGCTTTTGGCAATATCCAACCCCTCATAATGTGTTTTAATAAGAAGCTCAGGTTTGATCATTGGAAGACCATGCACATGGTCCGTATCTTCTAACACCGTAAATCCAAATAAGTTGATAACCGTTTTGGTAAAAATGTATAAATCCGGACTATCTGTCTTTAAATTCACTACGCCATCCTTTGCCAGTATCTCTTGATAAATCCTCAAGAACTTGGGATGCGTAAGTCTTTTCTTAGCTTTTGAACCCCTTAATTGGGGATCAGGAAAAGTAATCCAGATCTCGGCAATCTCACCCGGATTAAAATAATCGCGTATCTTATCAATAAGCGATCGGATAAATGCCACATTGGTTAATCCATTGTCCAAAGCCGTTTTTGCACCACGCCAGATACGATTTCCTTTCAAGTCGATTCCAATAAAGTTTCTATTGGGATAAAGGGTACCTAATCCCACAGCATATTCCCCTTTCCCACATGCCAATTCCAAAGTGATGGGTTGATTATTTTTAAAATATTCGTTCCATTTCCCCTGCATGCCCTGCGGATATTCCTGTACGTTTCCGAAATGCCTGATGGCCTCGAAGCGGATGAGTTTTTTCTGTCCTCCCATCCGGCAAAACTAAAGGAAATGGATGGAATCTTTACTATGAGTAGATTTGCTAACTTCAGGTACTTAAATCGCCATTCATGAAAATTTTCGTAATTAGTTTAATTGCATTCATTACTACAACAGTACTCTTCTCTTGCAAACAAAAAATAAATGCTGATAATATCTATTTTAATGGAAAAATTTGGACTGGTGATACAGCCAATCCAAGTGCTTCTGTTATAGCCATTAAAGGAAATCAAATAGTATATGTTGGGAATGATATTAGTTTTGTAAATGGAGAAACGAAAATTGATTTAGGAGGTAAAATGCTGACACCTGGTTTTATTGATAATCATACTCATTTTCTTTCTGGAGGATATAATTTAACCAGTGTGCATTTGAAAGAAGTGAAAACAAAAAAAGAATTTATAGAGACCATTAAAAAGTACTGTAAAAATTTAAAAGGGGATGAATGGATTTTAGGAGGAGATTGGAACAATGATGCATGGGGTGGGGAGCTTCCGAATAAATCCTGGATTGATTCAGTAACAGGAAATCATCCCTTGGCTATTTCTCGTTACGATGGCCATATGATACTAGCCAATAGTATTGCTTTGCAAAAAGCAAAGTTAAACAATGCTTCAAAAAATCCTTTTGGAGGAACCATTTGGAAAGATACAAAAGGTATGATCACTGGAATTCTGAAAGACGAAGCGATGAATCCTGTGATGAAAGAAGTGCCTTCACCAACAGCAAAAGACTATGAACAGTATCTGGCAAATGCCTCTCAATATGCAGTAGAACATGGTTTTACACAAGTGCATGATGTGGGAAGCTACGGAGGATGGCCTGAATTAGAAACCTATCACAAAGCGTATAAAGCAAATCAATTAAAATTGAGAATTTATGCTTTCGTTCCTTTGAGCGATTGGGAAAAATTGGATGGCTATGTAAAGAAGAATGGGAAAGGAGATGATTATTTAAGATGGGGCGGCGTGAAAGGTTTTGTGGATGGATCTTTAGGGTCCACCACTGCCTGGTTTTACGAACCCTATTTGGATGAACCTACTACCAGTGGGTTTCCGGTAACGGATACTTTGAATTTAAAAAAATGGGTCATTGCTGCAGATGCAGCCAACCTGCAAGTGGTGGTGCATGCTATAGGTGATAGAGCAAATGATTATATCTTAAACGTATTCGATTCTGCTATAAGAATAAATGGTGAAAAAGACAGAAGGTTTCGGGTTGAACATGCACAGCATATGCGAACCGAAACAATGGATCGATATTTTCAGTTGAAAGTAATTCCAAGTATGCATCCCTATCATGTGGTAGATGATGGTTCTTTTGCACCTAAACGATTAGACGATAAAAGATTAAAAGGTACTTATGCTTTTAAAAGTTTGCTAGATAGAGGCGTGCCTGTTTGTTTTGGATCTGATTGGACGGTAGGTCCGCTGGACGCTATTTTAGGAATTTATGCAGCAACAGGTAGAGAAACCAGTGATGGTAAAAATCCCGATGGATGGTATCCCGATCAAAAATTATCTGTTGAGCAGGCATTGAAATGCTATACAGTCAATAATGCTTACGGAGTAAATATGGAAAATAAATTGGGACAATTGAAAGTGGGTTTCCTGGCCGACTTTGTGGTGTTGGATAAAAATTTATTAGCGTTGACTCCTTACCAAATTAAGGAAGTAAAAATTTTACAAACTGTTGTAAATGGAAAAACTGTTTATATTAAATAATAAAATCTGTGGAATGTGGATTTATAAGTTCAGGGGCAAAACTGATAATAAAAGTGGTGCCTTTATTTGGCTCAGTTTTCACTTCAATACTACCTCCTAAAGCAGTGATTTGTGAATGCACCAAATACAAACCAATGCCCTTGCTATCTGGATGGCGATGAAATTTTTGGTATAAACCAAAAATTTTATCTTTCACTTTATTCCAATCCATCCCCAGGCCGTTATCAGTAAAGGAAAGATGTACGCAGTTATTTTCTATACTACTTGATATGCTGATTTGTGGTTTTACATGGGGTCTGCTATATTTAATAGCATTGGTTATTAAATTCAAAAAGATACTCTCTAAATAAGCGCTATTAAAACTAACTGTATTTGCAGCTTTAAAATCGTAATCGATATCAGTTTGAGATATTTCAATGGTATTGCTAATTGAATTTATCACTTTCAATAAATGTTCCTCAAAATTTAGAGATGCCAGTTCATGATTGTTATTCTCCTTTACAATTAGAATTTTAATAAGATCATCTAATGTTTCATTTAATGAATTTGTTGAGGATATAAATGCTTCAACTAAAGTTTTTGTTTTTACGTCATTAATGGTATCTATATTCAAAAGTTTTATGATACCCATTAAGTTCGTAAGCGGCCCCCTTAAATTATGAGAAGTAATATAGGAGAATTGTTTTAACTCCTTGTTATTGCTCGATAACTCCTTTATTAAAAGTTCCCGTTCCCTTTTAGTTTTATTGAAATGGGTAACGTCACGAATTATTTTAGATACGCCTATCACCTCGTTATTTTCATTCCTAATTGGAGACATGGTTAACGAAACATCTATAATTTCTCCATTTTTCTTTACTCTTTTCGATTGAATTTGATTAAAATAAGCTCCTTTTCTAGCTTTATCTATTAATATACTTTCTGATAAATAAATATCAGTTGGAATGAACAATTTAAAGTCATCACCCATCACTTCTTCTTCTTTAAAACCAAGTAATTTTTCGGCACTTTTATTCCAACTAGTAATTTTACCATCCAACCTAGTACTAATTACTGCGTCATCCGTAGAATTTACGATAGATGCAAGCAAGCTTTGCCCTTCACGTAATTTCATATCATCTGTGATATCGCGCATATTAGTAACAATTGCCTTGATATTTTCATCGTGCAATAAATTTGTAATGTTACCCTCTAGCCATCTGTATGTGCCATCCTTATGTCTCCATCTAAATGTTTCATGGATTTTAATACCCTTTGAAGAAAGTAGTTTTTCCAGAGTTGGTTGCAATCGAATAAAGTCATCTGGATGCAAATATTGTAATATGCTTGTATCGTTCTCAACCTCGTCAGGTATTCTACCCGTTAATTCAAAAGCTGCCTCACTTCTAAAGATGGTTTTGAAATTCTGATCATACATTGAAATCATATCAGACCCATTCTCATTTAGTGATTTAAATCTTGCTTCACTTTTAATAAGAAGTTTTCCGATTTCTTTTTCTCAGAAATGTCAATCGCAGTAAACGATGCACCAAAGATCTCCTTAGAATTATTATATAATGGCGAATATCGCAAGTTCCACCACAAAGTTGTTTCAGGAAGGTTTATTTCTATGTTAGAAGACTCAATACCATCAAGTGCTTTTAAGGAAAGATCTTTAAAGCTCGATTGAAATGTTTCAGGTAAAATTTCAAATACCTTTTTACCTATGACAAAATCTGATTTAAAAAGTTCATTGGCGTAGATCTGAGCCTTTGAATTAAAAGCAGTAATCTCTAAATTTCTATTGAATAAGACTAATATGGAGCCAGAGTTATTAAAAAAAGCTTGTATAGCTAAATCGTATTCTGTCTTAAATAGGTGTTCATTTTCAAGTTTGCTCTTTTCATAATTCCTTTCAGATGCTTTTTTCACTATTAAAAATTTAAACTAAAAAATATACATAAAGCAAAACATTTATCTGTATTAATAAACAACAAAATACCATTATTGTTCATAAATGAAACTATCAATAAAATTACATGTGCAATTGATAGAATAATAGCAAGACAAACAAGATTAAAATATTCCCTCTCTATAAATAAATACAAACACAATTGAATTTTTTGGATTAGCGTATAATTCTAATTTGGAGCATAAAAGTTAAACGTATTGTAATATGTCAAAAAATTTAATATAATATCTTATATTGCTAATAGTTTTGATGATGATAGAATAGGATTCCCGGAGAAAGAACAGAATTGTATTTATCTTTTAAATTGTTTTATGAAAAGATTGCTTATTAAAACTGCCTTATTTTTTATGCCTTTATTATTGGCAAGTTGGGCAGAAGCTCAATTTTATGATTCCACTTTGAGTAAGTACGAAGAACAGTTTCCAAAAGAAAAAATTCATATTCATTTTGATAAGTCAATCTACAACCAAAATGAAACCATTTTCTATAAGTTGTATATCCTTGAGGGCTTTGAATTAACTTCTTTAAGTAAGCATGTTTATGTTGTATGGTATGATGCCAATGGCAATTATTTAAAACAAACAGTTGCACCACTTGATCAATCATCTGCAAAAGGTAGCTTCGATGTGCCTTCCAATTACAAAGGCGATTTCATACATATGAAGGCATTTACAAGGTGGATGCTGAATGATGATAGTGTTTTCTTGTATGAAAAAAATATTCCTGTTTATACCGGATCTGCTTCCATCGATAAATCGCCCACCCAAAAAACAAGTATAGAAATTTTCCCGGAAAGCGGTGTTTTGGTGGAAGGATTAAATAGTAAAGTGGCATTTAAAGCAACTAATGGATTTGGGGTTCCAGTATTTATTAAAGGCTATTTAATGAATGATAAAAATGTCATTTTAGATACTTTGAAAGTAGCACATGATGGCATGGGATTCTTTCATTTGAATCCTAAACTTGGAGCGCATTATCATCTCAATTGGATTGATGAAAATTCACAGGAAGGAACTTCTCCAATCATAGAAGCTAAAAAAGAAGGTGTTACTCTTGCTATTAGCATGGGCTATAAAAAAGCTTATGCAACTATAGAACGAACAGCGCATGTGCCCAATAATTATAAACAACTAAAACTTTTGGTACATCAAAATCAGCACTTATTGTATTCGGTTGACTTTAAAAGTGGTGAACCGCTTCAACAAAAAATTGGTTTAAATATTGATACCTTTCCAACGGGCATTGTGCAGTTTTCGTTATTCACCAGCGATTGGTTGCCATTGGCAGAACGGATTGTTTTTGTAAATAATCAAATGCCTGAATTCAATGCAAAAGTTTCTATAACTACTTCAGATCTAAATAAGCGCGGGAAAAACACCATTGAAGTTCAAGTAGCAGATACCATTGAAGCAAATATGTCCGTATCAATTACGGATGCTTCTATTGTGATTCCGGAACAACAAACGATATATTCCGATTTTTTATTGAGTAACGAGATTCGTGGGAAAATAGTGAATCCAGCTTATTATTTTTCTAGCGATGCAG
>CAIJZG010000259.1 GCA_903825065.1 uncultured Bacteroidota bacterium | reverse complement strand
TCTTTAGGAGTAGCACTCCAATCGATCCACACACGACTTAAATCATCTGTTTCTATTTTACTTAATTTAGGAACACGAAGTGCATCTACTCCCATGTCACTTAATTTAACTTGTATACGGGTGTCGCCTGCGGCCACACGCAAAGTTTCCATAGCCAAACTAGGTTGCAATGTATCATTGGCCATAATGATTAATGGCATACGACGGACAACCCCGTCTATCTCCGGAAACGTATTAACTATGCCCACACCGGCGGCAAGACTTGATTGTGGTTCTACATTTGATAACAGTCCGGGATATTCTACTACCAGTCCGTGCGGGTCTGCTCCTATTACTTGAACAGGACTTCCATGACTTTCGTTTTTATTCTTTTGCCCCGCAATTGCAGGCAACACCACTGGAAAAGCCTTCATTGTTCTTCCCAATGCGTTGTCTTGTTTAAAACGATCTTTTTCAGGCATTAGGACATTAAACACTACAAGTCCTGCATCGTGTTGATACAAGTCTTGTATGATATCTGCATAGTCTCCGCGTGGAAATGGAAATTGTCCTAACTTGTCTAGCGTAGCTTCATCTATGTTAACTACACTAACAGGAACATCCTGAGCTGGTTGGCTTGTCACCAATGTGTCAAAGTAACGTAATCTTACGCTTTCTACAAAGCTAGGATCTGCAATTCTTATACTTATTAAAAGTGCCAACGTAAACAATGCAGTCCACGGGTTCCACACTATTTTTTTAATTAAGTCAGTTGCTTTCATTTATATTGCTCGCGTAATGTGTTGCGCTAGGAGCTCGCTTGGCAGCTTGAATTTGTGCCTTTGCAGGGCGTTCAAACCCGATAGTCCATGCTTTACTTGCCGACGGTGCGTCTGTAAATTTTTTATTTCGATAGTTTGCGCCGTCAGGCTCTGACAATGCAAAATCTATTTGACCTTGCCAGTTTGATTTCCAATTAGGCCCTAGTTTCTGTTTCAACTGTGTAAATCGAGGGCCGTTATGTTGAAATAATCCACCACTAGGCAATCCATTAGAGTCAATTGTTTCAACTCCAGGTCTAAAACTAGATTCATGTGCTATATTAGCTATCATTCCTGCAATCTGTGATATACTCATATTCCATTTTGATTTTAAATGCTCTGCAATACTTTGCCACGGAACTGATCCTGCTGGTTGAGGGATATTAATTTTAACTTTAGGTTTTGGTGCAGGTTTTAGTTGGGCTACAGGGGGAAGTGCCTTGGGGTTAATATGTTGTGTTGGAACTGCTGTTGCCCTAGCCTGGGGAGTTGCAGATGGTCCTGTAGTTCTTGGATCTATCCCTGGACGATCTTGTTTATGTAAAGTAGATGCATCTATTTTACCAGTTGCTAATTTTGCAATGTCGTCGTCTTGCTCAAGGGCCGATTGAAGTTGCATTGCAAGTGCTTCGATTGGGTCTGCAGGAGTTGGTTTAGGAGCTAAACCTTTTGCTTGTAGAAGATTATCTAAATCGTCTTCTTTAATGATGTCTGTAACTTTCATCCAGTATTTATCCGTAGTTTTGTTCTATAAAGTAAATAAAACCATGAACATCGGCAAGTTTTACTCTAAACCAAAACACACATTCTTTAGTCCAAGTTGGGAATATTATCTCGGCCAAGCAGATGTTAATAATCCTTTCTTAGTCAATGACTTAAAGGCGCTTATATTACACAAAGAAAAAGATATCCTTACACAATTTGCAGGAATGGGCGTAGACGCCGGCACAGGTGTAGGTGCAGAGTCCATGACTGCAAAATATAGATTTTATAATATATTTGACTGGAAAGAGCCTGTGGCAGTGGCCTACACTGAATTTGTAAAAGAACAGTATAAAATGTTTTTAAAAGAGTTTGGACTAAGTATTCCGCCTACATGGGGTCGCTGTTGGGCTAACGTGCTACGTAACAAGCAATCTATTAAATCACATAATCACGGTTGTGATAGTTACAGTTACCTAAGTGGGCATTTTGTTCTAGCTACGCAGAATACAGGAACTTATTATCAAAATCCTGCTGATTTAACGTGGCACAAAGAAGAAAATATTCCAGGTAGATTAACGTTCTTTCCATCTTACTTACAACACTGGACTGACGAATACACTGGCGGTGAAGAACGTATTACTCTAGCATTTGATTTATATGTTGCCGATGAAGAGTTTAGAAAAACAAATCATTATGGATATTTCCATGACGAGCATGATGCTCCAGAAATACAATTACTTTAATCTTAGTGTATTAACAAAATCAAGTAACAGCGTATGATGCGCACCATTGTGATACCTTCCCTTCATCCAGCTATAACTGTCATACCAAAACTGTTCGCTTTCGGGATGACATCCTATAAGACCTAAGTTGTTTTGTATAATTGCCATAGGATCATCGTTAGCATACTTGGCAATAGTATCATAGTAGCCTGATCCTGTAAAAGCACAGCCATCATAAAAAAACATAGTTTGTTTTGTGCCTAGCCATTCTATTTTAATATCTTTAGCATGCGGTCGACGTGTATCTGTCGAAGGCTGTGTTATATATTGAACAGCATCTATGTGGTCTAACATATTAAAGTAGTGTTTCCCAGCCCAGTAAG
>CAIJZG010000258.1 GCA_903825065.1 uncultured Bacteroidota bacterium | reverse complement strand
TAACACAGTTTATCCACCTAAAGGAGATGAACCTGTTGTTGAGACTGATTTCTTGTTTAATGAACCATATCCAGTTTACTTCCCTGTGGGTTGGATGAAAAGATATGCTGAGGTACAGTGTGAGTTATATGGTAAGTACTTACCTACCAAAATGAAGTCTACCGTTGTTCGTCCAGCAAACTTATTTGGTCCTCACGATAAATATGATTTCAATAAATGTCATGTAACTCCCGCAACCATTCGTAAAGTGGCTGATAGAATGGATCCAATTCCAGTGTGGGGTGATGGTAGTGAATTAAGAGATTTATTGTATGTTGAAGATTTTGTGGAATCATTGCAGGTTATTATGGAAAATGAAACGGAAATGTTTGAGGTATATAATGTTGGTTCTAATAAAGTTTACTCAGTATTGGAAGTATTAGAAATGATGAAAGCAATTGCGGATCACGATGCTCCAACTGAATTTATTAGTGGTAAACCATCAATGATCCCAACACGAAAAATTGACTCAAATAAAATAAAAGATAAATTAGGGTGGGAAGCAAAGACCCCAATTACTGTTGGTTTATTAAACGCATATAATTGGTATAATGAACATAAAAGTGAATTTAAATGATACTAAGAGATAAAGGATACATTATAGGAAACGGTAATGAATTTTTTGGACCTGAATATGAAAATATTTTAAAAAAGGTTAATGAAATTGATTACAAAAGTAAAAAATATTGTGTTTTTTATTCGGTTGGTACAGTTGGGAATGTTGATAGGACTGAAATGATGTCTTATGAGGATGCGGTTAAAGTAAAAGAACAATTTATTAAAGAGAAAGAAGATTTAGTACAAATATGGTTATATGACTATTCATTTCAAGAAAAAACAATTATAGAATATATATTTCCAAAGTTACAAGAAACATGGAAAGACTTTGATTTACATAAAAATGGTTTTGAATTAGCGGTCTATAATAAAGATTGTTTTATCGCTGACCATAACGATGGTTTACATGAACCAAGGGTATGTATTTTAATTTGTTATTTAAGTGATGATTGGGAGAAAGGTAAAGGTGGTGAATTATTAATTACAGATGTTAATGGAAATAGAATCGAGATTGAACCTAAATTTGGTAATTTTGTAATCTTTAACTTTAAAGAGGAAAATTTACAACATGAGGTTAAAAAGATTACCGATGATAATTTTACAAGGCGTTCATTAATACAAATGATAAATGAGGAGGGTTCGTTATAATGAATAATTTATTGGGTGGAAAAAAAATTAATGAGATGAAAGGTATTCTATTTGGTGGGTGTTCTATAACTTGGGGCCAGGGGTTATACTACTATTCAGATTTAGAGAACTTACCTTTTAATTGTGGTTATGGATTTCCATATGATCGAATTACTCAATCTATGGTGGATTATAAAAATTCAATTAGATTTTCAAGATTGGTATCACAACATTTCGAAACATTTGAAGTTTGTAAAAAAGATGAGGGATCGTTACTTGGTAATGGTGGTTCAGAAGATGAAACTTTTGTTTTTTTTGATTACATTTTTGATGTTGAAAAAAAATACAAATATCAAGATTTTAGTCATATTATAATACAACTAACAAATAC